>NZ_JBHXJG010000017.1:0-49134 GCF_042723425.1 Streptomyces sp. NPDC058375
GGCCTACGGGAACTCCGCCGGCCTACGCGTACGGCCTACGGGTGCTCGACGCCGTCCTCCAGCTTCTGGCCCCGCAGCAGGAACCAGGCGGCGACGGCCGCGGCCAGCAGCACCGCCGCGCCGACGCCCGCGGCCGACCGCAGCCCGTCGACGAACGCCTCCTGGGCCGCCGAGACCAGCGGCCCCGCCTGGGCGGCGGGCAGCGCGGCGGCGGATTCGACCGCCCCGCCCAAGGACTCGTGGGCGGCCGACTCGACGTCGGCGGGGATGCCGGACGGGGTCGGGAAGCCCCGGTAGACGCCGGTGACGATGGAGCCGAGGAGGGCGATGCCGAGGGCCGCGCCCAGTTCGTACGCGGTCTCGGAGACGGCGGACGCGGAGCCCGCCTGCTCCTTCGGGACGCTGGAAAGGATCACGTCGGCGGTGACGGTGAAGGCGAAGCCCGCGCCGACGCCGACGACCAGCAGCATGGAGCCGAGCAGCGGATAGCCGGTGTGCTGGTCGAGCAGGGTCACACTGCCCAGGGCCAGACCGACCGCGGCCAGGCCGCCCGAGACGACGGAGCGGACCGAGAAGCGGCGGGCGGTGAATCCGGCCAGCAGACCGGCGGTCACCGCGCCGATCGCCGCGGGCAGTTCGGCGAGCCCGGCCTCCAGCGGCCCGCGGCCCTGCACCAGTTGCAGGAACTGGGAGAGGAAGAAGACCAGACCCGACAGGCCGAGGATGGTCAGGAGGTCGGCGAGGACCGCGCCGGAGAAGCCCCGGTGGTGGAAGAGCCGCATGTCCAGCAGAGGTGCGGGCAGCCGCAGTTGCCTGCGGACGAACCAGGTCAGGGCTCCGAGGCCGAGGACGGCGGCCACCGCCGAGTCCCAGCCCAGGCCGTGCGAGGCCGTCTCCTTGATGGCGTACACGACACCGATCATGCCGACCAGGGAGAGCCCGACGCTGAGCATGTCCCACGGGCCGGGGGCCGGGTTCTTGGACTCGGGGATCAGCTTGACGCCGACGACCACGAGGACGGCCATGACGGGCAGGTTGATCAGGAAGACCGAGCCCCACCAGAAGTGTTCGAGCAGGAATCCGCCGACCACCGGGCCGACGGCCGCGCCCGCCGAGGCCATCGCGCCCCAGATCCCGATGGCGAGGCTGCGCTCGCGCGGGTCGTGGAAGAGGTTGCGGATCAGGGCGAGCGTGGACGGCATCAGAGTGGCGCCCGCGACACCGAGCAGCGCCCGGGCCACGATCATCATCTCGGGCGTGGTCGCGTACGCGTTGAGCACGGAGACCGCGCCGAACGCGACGGCGCCGACCAGCAGCAGCTTCTTACGGCCGATGCGGTCGCCGAGGCTGCCCATCGAGACGAGCAGGCCGGCGATGACGAAGGAGTAGACGTCACCGATCCAGAGCAGCTGGGTGCCGGTCGGTTCGAGGTCCTCGCTGAGGAACGGGGTGGCGAGGCCGAGGACGGTCGCGTCCACCGCCACCAGCAGCACGGCGAGGACGAGGACGGCGAGCGCGATCCACCGCCCCGGGCGGCGTACCGCGTCCGTGGTGTCCGGGTTCTTCTCGGTGCTGATCATTGCTCAACGCTCCGGCGTGCTCCGCCGAGCAGCAGCTCGACGATCATGTACTGGAAATCCTGTGCGGCGACCCGGCCCGTCTGGATGGACCAGGCTCCGGTGCCGACGAGCCCGTAGAGGGCCTCGGTCAGCCAGGCGGGGGTGAGGTCGATGCGGAACTCACCGCGTTCCTGGCCGCGGCGGAAGAAGGCGGAGACACGGGCGTCGGCCCGGTTCCAGCCCTCGTTGACCTCGTCGCCCTCGAAGAGCTGGTTCTCGTTGACGAGGAAGGACATCAGCCCGGCGCTGGGCTCGACGGCCGCGATGAGGCGGCGCAGCCCCTCCTCGGAGGTGTCCTCGTCGAGCCGGGCGGCGTCCAGGGCCGCTTCGAACTCCTGGAGGCCGAGGTTCTCCAGCGCCTTCACCAGGGCGTCGCGCCCGGCGAAGTGGCGGTGGAGGGTGGCCCGGCCGATGCCCGCTGCCTTGGCGACCTCGTCCATGGTGGCGGTCGATTTGCGGGTCAGCAGAGCGGCGGCGCTGCGCAGCACCTGCTCTCGGTCGAGTGTCATGAGACAACCATAACCCACGTGAGACACCTTCGTCTCATCGCAGATCATGCGGGCTCATCGAAGAGTGTGCGGGCTCACAGCGGGACAGGCCGGGCGGGGCGGGGCGGGAAACAAAAAAGTGGCCGGAGGAAGAACCTCTCCTGGCCACTCTCAACTTATAGCGCATGGGGGGCCTTGCGGCAAGACCCCCCATATGCCGCAGAATCGTCCGCCGAAGCCGGGACGGGACGCCGCCCCCGTACGTACCGCAGATCGGAACTGACGCCGTGACACCCCTGACCACCAGCGCTTTCGACCTCCCCGACCGACTCTCCCCCAAGGCCGACCCGGCGTTGATCGCCGATGACGAGCAGCATTTCGCGGCCATCGCGCGCTGCCTGGAGCAGTCGATCGCCGAGCTGGCCGACCGGCTCGCGGCCGAGCGCCGGGCGCCCGGCGGGGCGAACCGGCAGGCGATGGACCGGGACGTGGAGATCCACCGGCTGACCGCCCGGCTGCGCGCCCTGCGCCGGTTCGGCCTCGACCTGTGCCTCGGGCACATGGTCCCCGCGGACGGCTCCGGGCCGCTGTACGTGGGACGGCTCGGCCTGACCGACAGCACGGGCCGCCGGCTGCTGGTCGACTGGCGCTCCCCCGCCGCCGAGCCGTTCTTCGGGGCCACGCACGCCGACCCGATGGGCCTGGCGAGCCGCCGCCGCTACCGCTGGACCGGCGGCCGGATCAGCGACTACTGGGACGAGGTGTTCGCCCCGGAGGGGTTCGCCGGGCACGCGGCGCTGGACGACCAGTCCGCGTTCATCGCCAGTCTCGGCTCCAACCGGTCGGCCCGGATGCGCGATGTGCTGGGCACCATCCAGGCCGACCAGGACGCCGTCATCCGGGCGGGCTCCCGGGGCACGCTCGTCGTCGACGGCGGGCCCGGCACCGGGAAGACCGTCGTCGCGCTGCACCGCTCCGCCTATCTGCTGTACTCCGACCCGCGCCTCGCCCACCGGCGCGGTGGCGTGCTGTTCGTCGGGCCGCACGAGCCGTATCTCGGGTACGTCGCCGATGTCCTGCCGAGCCTCGGGGAGGAGGGTGTGCAGACGTGCACCCTGCGGGACCTGGTCGCCGAGGGTACGGCGGCGCGGCCCGAGACCGATCCGGAGGTGGCGCGGCTGAAGGCGTCGACGGACCTGGTGAAGGCGGTCGAGCCGGCTGTCCGGTTCTACGAGGAGCCGCCCGCCGAGGGCGTACGGGTGGAGACGCACTGGTCGGACATCTGGCTGAGCGCCGCCGACTGGGCCGCCGCGTTCGGGTCGGCGGATCCGGGCACCCCGCACAACGAGGCGCGCGACCAGGTCTGGGAGGAGCTGCTCACGATCCTCGTGGACAAGCACGACGGCGACGCCCCGGAGGAGCAGCTGCGGGCCTCGCTGCGGCGCAACCGGGAGCTGTTCGCCCTCTTCGACCGCGCCTGGCCGCTGGTCGAGGCGGCCGACCTGGTCGGCGACCTCTGGTCCGTACCCGCCTATCTGCGTAAGTGCGCCCCCTGGCTGACCGCCGACGAGGTCCGGCGGTTGCGGCGGGCGGACGCGCAGGCCTGGACGGAGTCCGACCTGCCGATCCTGGACGCGGCCCGGCAGCGGCTCGGCGACCCGGAGGCGTCCCGGCGCCGGCGACGCCACGAGGCGGCGGCCGCCGCCGAGCGGGAGCAGATGGACCGGGTCGTCGACAGCCTGCTCGCCGACGAGACGCTGGTCGACGCGGACGCGGACGGCGAGGGCGCGTTGGTGATGCTGCGCGGGGCGGATCTGCGGGAGTCTCTGGCCACCGCCGACCGGCCGAGCGGGGTGGAGCCGGATCTGCTGGCGGGGCCGTTCGCGCACATCGTCGTGGACGAGGCCCAGGAACTGACAGACGCCCAGTGGCAGATGCTGATCCAGCGGTGCCCGTCCCGGAGCTTCACCGTCGTCGGGGACCGGGCGCAGGCCCGGCACGGGTTCCCCGAGACGTGGCAGGAGCGGCTGGAGCGGGTCGGGCTCGACCGGATCACCCTGGCCTCCCTGACCATCAACTACCGGACGCCGGAGGAGATCATGGCGGAGGCGGCCCCGGTCGTCCGGGCCGTGCTCCCCGACGCCAATGTGCCGACCTCCGTCCGCAGCAGCGGCATCCCCGTCACCCGCCGCCCGGCCGAGGACCTGGACACCGTTCTCGCCGACTGGCTCGCCGCGCACGACGACGGGATCGCCTGCGTCATCGGCGACCCCACGTTCCGGGCGACGGCACGGGTGCGGTCGTTGACCCCGGAGCTGTCGAAGGGCCTGGAGTTCGACCTGGTCGTCCTCGTCGACCCGGAGAAGTTCGGCGAGGGGGTGGCGGGGGCGGTGGACCGGTATGTGGCGATGACCCGGGCGACCCGGGAGCTGGTGATCCTCCGGAGTTCCTGAGGCCGCCCGGCCGGGTCGCCGGGGCGGCACGGCAGGCCGCCCGGTCCGGGGTCAGTGCCAGGGCAGCCCGGCGCGGTGCCGCCAGTACGCCTCCGGCTCCTCGACCAGCGCGTCGAGGCTCGCCCGCTGCTCGTCGTCCAGGTCGACGACGGCGGCGTGCAGATTGCCGGAGAGCTGGGCAGCCGTGGCGGCGCCGGAGAGCACGACGCCCGCCCAGGGCTGGTGCAGGACCAGCGCGAGGGCGACCGCGTCGCCGCCCACGCCCGCCTCGGCGGCGATCTCCTGGAACATGGCGGGGGCCTCGTCCCCGGCGAGGCGCCCGTTGGCCATGCCCTCCTTGACGATCACGGTGAGCCCGGCGTCGTGGGCCTCGGCGAGGGCGGGCGCGGCCGAGGTCTCCAGGGCGTTGTAGGTGGCCTGGACCGTACGGAAGAGGGGTTCGCCGTCGACCGTGACGGCGAGGGCGGCGCGGATCGCGTCGGCCTGGCCGGGCCCGCTGGTGGAGAGGCCGACGGTGACGCCGTCGGCGGCCAGGGCGGCGAGGCGGTCGAGCAGTTCCTTGTCGGTGAGCGCCGGGCTGTCCGGGGTGACGGAGTGGACCTGGTAGAGGCTGAGCCGGTCGCCGAGGAGGTCCCGGCTCTCGGCGTACTGGCGCTCGAAGGTGGCGAGGCCGTGGTCCTTGACCTCGTGGTGCTCGGCCTCGACGCTCCAGTCGGCGGTGTAGGTGTAACCCCATTTGCTGCCGACGACGAGGTCGGTGAACGAGGGCCGGGCGTTCAGCCACTCGGCGAGGAACTCCTCGGCGCGGCCGTAGGAGCGGGCGGTGTCGACGTACCGGACGCCCTGCGCGTAGGCGGCGTCCAGGAGTTCATGGGTGCGGGCCCGCAGAGCCTCGGGATCGCGGTCGGCGGGCAGATCGCGGTCCCGGTGGAGATTGATGTAGCCGGGCCTCCCTACGGCGGCCAGGCCGAGTCCGATGTGGGCGGTCGGGGTCGTCGCGGCGGCCAGGGCGGCGAAGGGCATCGCGGGCTCCTCGAGGTCGGGTTTCGGTTACTCCTACCCCGGTGAACGTAGCCCGCGACACCCTTCTTGGACCTCTTACGACACCGCCACCAGCTGCGCCTCCTACCGGCGGGCGGTCGCCCAGGCGTGCTGGACGGCCAGGTCCTCCTTGACCTCGGCGAGCTGTACGGCGACGGCGGAGGGTGCGGTCCCGCCCCGGCCGTCGCGGGAGGCGAGGGCGCCGGGCACGTTGAGGACCGTGCGGACCTCGGGGGTGAGGTGCTCGGAGATCTTCGCGAACTGCTCGTCGCTGAGCTGGTCCAGCTCGATGCCGTGCTGCTCGCACTCCTTGACGCAGGCGCCGGCCACCTCGTGCGCCACCCGGAAGGGGACGCCCTGCTTGACCAGCCACTCCGCGATGTCGGTGGCGAGCGAGAAGCCGGCCGGGGCCAGCTCCTCCATGCGCTCGCGGTTGACGGTGAGGGTGGCCATCATGCCGGTGAAGGCGGGCAGCAGGACCTCCAGCTGGTCGCAGGAGTCGAAGACGGGCTCCTTGTCCTCCTGGAGGTCCCGGTTGTACGCCAGCGGGAGCGCCTTGAGCGTGGCGAGCAGACCGGTCAGATTGCCGATGAGGCGGCCGGACTTGCCTCGGGCCAGCTCCGCGATGTCGGGGTTCTTCTTCTGCGGCATGATCGACGAGCCGGTGGAGAAGGCGTCGTGGAGGGTGACGAAGGAGAACTCCTTCGTGTTCCAGATGATGACCTCCTCCGCGATCCGCGAGAGGTTGACGCCGATCATCGCGGTGATGAAGGCGAACTCGGCGACGAAGTCCCGCGAGGCGGTGCCGTCGATGGAGTTGGCGACCGAACCGTGCTCGAAGCCGAGGTCGGCGGCGACCGCCTCCGGGTCGAGCCCGAGCGAGGATCCGGCGAGCGCCCCGGAGCCGTACGGGGAGACGGCCGTGCGCTCGTCCCACTGGCGCAGCCGCTCGGCGTCCCGGGACAGGGACTGCACGTGGGCGAGCACGTGGTGGGCGAAGAGGACGGGCTGCGCGTGCTGGAGGTGGGTGCGGCCGGGCATCGCCACGTCCGGGTGGGCCTCTGCGAGACCGACCAGCGCGCCCTGGAGGTCGGCGATCAGGCCACCGATGATCCGGGCGTGGTCGCGCAGGTACATCCGGAAGAGCGTGGCGATCTGGTCGTTCCGCGACCGGCCGGCCCGCAGCTTGCCGCCGAGGTCGGGGCCGAGGCGCTCCAGGAGTCCGCGCTCCAGGGCGGTGTGGACGTCCTCGTCCGCGATGGTGCCGGTGAAGGAGCCGTCCGCCACGTCGGCTTCGAGCTGGTCGAGGCCCTCCTGCATCCGGGTCAGCTCGTCCTCGGTGAGCAGGCCCGCCTTGCTGAGGACGCGGGCGTGGGCGCGGGAGCCGGCGATGTCGTACGGCGCAAGCCGCCAGTCGAAGTGGACGGAGGCCGACAGCTTGGCCAGCGCCTCGGCCGGGCTGTCGGCGAAACGCGCGCCCCAGAGCCGGACGTCACCGTTGTTGCTGCTCACTGCATGCTCCTCAAAACGCAAAGACACGGTGCGGGTATGCGACCGCCTCCCCGCCGTGTGCGGACGGGGAGGCGGCTGTACAACGAGTGGGGTCAGGCCAGGTCGCGCTTGGCGGCGATCTTCGAGGAGAGGCCGAAAATCTCGATGAAGCCCTGCGCCTTGGACTGGTCGAAGGTGTCGCCCGAGTCGTAGGTGGCGAGGTTGAAGTCGTACAGCGACTCCTCGGACTTCCGGCCGGTGACGACGGCGCGGCCGCCGTGCAGGGTCATCCGGATGTCGCCGGTGACGTGCTGGTTGGCCTCGTTGATGAAGCCGTCCAGCGCCCGCTTCAGCGGGGAGAACCACAGGCCGTCGTAGACCATCTCGCCCCAGCGCTGCTCGACCTGCCGCTTGTAGCGGGCCAGCTCGCGCTCGACGGTGACGTTCTCCAGCTCCTGGTGGGCGGTGATCAGCGCGATCGCGCCGGGCGCCTCGTACACCTCACGGGACTTGATGCCCACGAGCCGGTCCTCGACCATGTCGATCCGGCCGATGCCCTGCGCGCCGGCCCGCTCGTTGAGCTGCTGGATCGCCTGGAGCACGGTGACGGGACGGCCGTCGATGGCGACCGGCACGCCCTCCTTGAAGGAGATGACGACCTCGTCGGCCTCGCGCTGGACGGCGGGGTTCTCGGTGTACTCGTAGATGTCCTCGATCGGCCCGTTCCAGATGTCCTCCAGGAAGCCCGTCTCGACGGCGCGCCCGAAGACGTTCTGGTCGATGGAGTACGGGGACTTCTTGGTGGTCGCGATCGGGAGGTTCTTCTCCTCGCAGAAGGCGATCGCCTTGTCCCGGGTCATCGCGTAGTCACGGACCGGGGCGATGCACTTCAGGTCGGGGCCGAGCGCGGAGATGCCGGCCTCGAAGCGGACCTGGTCGTTGCCCTTGCCGGTGCAGCCGTGGGCGACGATCCCGGCGTTGTGCTTGTGGGCGGCGGCGACGAGGTGCTTGACGATGGTCGGCCGGGAGAGGGCCGAGACCAGCGGATAGCGGTCCATGTAGAGGGCGTTGGCCTTGATCGCCGGGAGGCAGTACTCCTCGGCGAACTCGTCCTTGGCGTCCGCGACCTCGGCTTCGACGGCACCGCAGGCGAGCGCGCGCTTGCGGATGACGTCCAGGTCCTCGCCGCCCTGGCCGACGTCCACGGCAACGGCGATGACCTCGGCGTTCGTCTCCTCGGCGATCCAGCCGATGGCGACGGAGGTGTCCAGGCCGCCCGAGTAGGCGAGTACGACGCGCTCGGTCACGGGTTTCTCCTTACGGTGCAATCACTGATGGGTATAACTATGCAGTCCTCCGTATTGTTTGTCAAAGCGCGAGGTCAGAGGGGGGGCGTTGGCCGTCTGGCGGAGAAATACCGGCGCTTCCGGTGCGGAATGCCTCTAGCATCGGCGGCCGGGCACGGGAGATCGGGGAGGGTCCACGGTGGACGGCGGTTACGGGGAGACCCCGAGGGCGGTGGTGCGGGTGCGGGACGGCGCCACGCCGGCCGAGGTGTTCGATGTCGCGTCGGCGGAGGAGTGGCTGGCGTTCGACGCGGACGTACGGGGTCTGGGCGACCGTCCGTGGCTGCTGTCCCGCCCGGCCGAGGAGCCGGGACGGCCGGACGGGAAGTCCGGACGGCCGGCCCGGACGCTGCTGGACCGGTTGCGCGGACGTACGGGTTCCCGGGCCGCTCCCCCGGCCTCCCCGCCGCCACCTCCTCCCGCCATCGCGCTGTGCCACCCGGACGGACGGGTCCGGGAGGCGGCGCTGGACACGATCCGCACCGCCCCCGAGCTGCGGCCGGTTCTGGTGGTGCGGTGCGCGGACTGGGCGTCTCCGGTACGCGAACGAGCCCGGGCGCTGCTCGCCGAACTGCCGGCCGACGCCCTGTTCTCGCTGGCCGAGCTGATCCTGCGGCTGTCGCGGCGGGCGCGGGGCGACTTCGCCCGGGCCCTGCTGGAGGACGCGCTGCGCAAGGGCCCGGCGGCCGAGGTGCTGGCGCTGACGGCCCACCCCGACCGGGCGACGTACCGACTCGCGTACCGGATCGCGGTGGAACGCGGTCTGCTGACGCCGATGGAGCTGGCCGCCACGGCGGCGAGCTGCGGTGACGTCACCCTCCAGGACCTCTGCGCGGAGGCCGCCGTGGAGCCGGGCGCGACTCCGGGCCCGGACGCGGCCGCCGTGCTGGACCGGCTGCTGACGGCCCGCGCGCCCCGGGTACGCGCGGCCGGGGTGACCGCGCTGCGGCGGGCCGGACGGTACGGGGCCGCGGAGCCGTTCCTCGTCGACCGCTCGGGCGTCGTACGGGCCTGCGCGCGCTATGTGCTGCGGCAGGGCGGCGTCGACCCGCTCCCCGTCTACCGGGCCCTGTGTGCCGAACCGGCCGCGCACCCGGCCGCCGCCGCCGGACTCGGCGAGTGCGGCGACCGCGGGACGGACGCGGAGGCACTGTGGGCCCTCCTCGGGCACCCCCTGCCCTCGGTGCGGGTGCACGCGATCAGCGGACTGCGCGCGCTGGACGTGGTGGAGCGGGAGCGGCTGACGCCGTTGCTGGACGACCCGAGCCCGGCCGTGGTGCGGGCGGCGACCCGGGCCCTGCTGCCCGACGCCGCCAAAATCCCGGAGCCCCTGCTGCGCGAGCGGAGTGCGCCGGAGAGGCCGCGCGCGGTGCGGGTGGCGGCGGACCGGCTGCTGCGGGCGGCGGTGCGTCAGCGGCGTCCGGACCCCGGGTACGGGTGATGCCCCGCCCGGTACGGGTGATGCCCCGCCCGGAGTGCGCCGCTGGGCCGTACGGAGCAGGTCCGGTGGGGCGGATCGGCCGGTCGCCGTACGGTCCGGAGCATGCGCAGACCACTGGTGACCGCCGCCGTACTCCTCGCCCTCTCCCTCGGCTCCCTCGGGGCGGGCCCCTCCGACGCCCCTCCCCTCCCGGACCGGCTGGCGGACACGGGCGGCGGTTCCCAGCTGATCACCGCCGAGGCCCCCGACACCGGCTCGACCACCGGCACGGTGACCTGGTGGGAACGGCGCGGGGGCCGGTGGGCGGAGGCCGGGTCCGCGCCGGCGCGGTTCGGGGCGAACGGCCTGGCCGAGGGGGCGACCAGGGAACAGGGCACCAGCACCACGCCGACCGGCCTGTACGACCTGCCGTACGCCTTCGGCATCGAGGAGGCCCCGGCCGGCACGACGTATCCGTACCGGAAGGTGAGCGAGGACTCCTGGTGGTGCCAGGACAACGACTCGGACGCGTACAACCGTTGGGTGGAACCGCGTCCCGCCGACTGCCGGGCGGCGGAGGCCGAGCACCTGGTGTCCTACGGGACGCAGTACGCCCGGGCGCTGGTGATCGGCTTCAACTACGAGCGGCCGGTACGCAACCGAGGCGCGGGGATCTTCCTGCATGTGAACGGGCGCGGAGCGACGGCGGGTTGTGTGTCCGTACCCGCCGACGCCATGGCGGAGATCCTCGCCTGGGCGGACCCGGAGCGCGAGCCGCACATCGCGGTCGGGACCGCCTCGGGCCCGACCGCGATCACGCGCTACTAGTCCTCGGCGTCAGCGGTCGTTCTGGGCGAGCCTCAGCAGGTGGTCGGCGAGCGCCTGACCGCCGTTCGGGTCGCGGCTGATGAGCATCAGCGTGTCGTCACCCGCGATGGTGCCGAGGATGTCGTGCAGTTCGGCCTGGTCGATGGCCGAGGCGAGGAACTGTGCCGCGCCCGGCGGGGTACGCAGCACCACGAGGTTGGCCGAGGCCTCCGCCGAGATGAGCAGTTCGGCCGAGAGCCTGCGCATCCGCTCCTCCTTGGCCGAACCGCCCAGCGGCGCCTGCGGGGTGCGGAATCCGCCCTCGCTGGGCACCGCGTAGATCAGCTCGCCGCCGGTGTTGCGGATCTTCACCGCGCCCAGCTCGTCGAGGTCGCGGGAGAGCGTCGCCTGCGTGACGCTCAGCCCGTCGTCGGCGAGGAGCTTGGCCAGCTGGCTCTGCGAGCGGACCGGCTGCCGGTTCAGGATGTCCACGATCCGGCGGTGGCGGGCGGTGCGGGTCTGCGGCACGGACGGCCCGCCGTGCTCGGTTTCCTGCGCCTCGGTCATCGTCGTCGCCTCATTCTCCGGAGGGTCATGCTCCGGATCGTCCGTCCCCGTGTGCCGCGTCGAGAGCGCCCGGCAGGATCTCCAGGAACGCGTCCACCTCCGCGTCACCGATGATCAGCGGCGGCATGAGCCGTACGACATCGGGGGCGGGCGCGTTCACCAGGAGGCCGGCTCCCTGGGCCGCCTGCTGCACCTGCGGTGCGAGGGGTCCGGTGAGCACGATACCCAGCAGCAGGCCGCTGCCGCGGACATGGGAGACCAGCGGATGCCCCAGCGCCTCCACGCCGTCGCGGATCTTCTCGCCGAGCCGCTTGACCTCGTCGAGCGCGCCGTCGGCGGCGAGGGCGTCCAGGACGGCGAGTCCGGCGGCGCAGGCGACCGGGTTGCCGCCGAAGGTGGTGCCGTGGTGACCCGGCTTCAGCAGGTCGGCGGCCGGGCCGAAGGCGACGGTCGCGCCGATCGGCAGTCCGCCGCCGAGCCCCTTGGCGAGCGTGACGAGGTCGGGCTCGACGCCTTGGTGGGCCTGGTGCTCGAACCACTGGCCGCAGCGGCCGATCCCGGTCTGCACCTCGTCGAGGACGAGCAGCGTCCCCGTCGCCCGGGTGATCTCCCGGGCCGCCTCCAGATAACCCTTGGGCGGGACGACGACGCCGTTCTCGCCCTGGATCGGCTCGATGATGACCAGAGCCGTCTCCGTGGTCACCGCCGCGCGCAGCGCGTCCACGTCCCCGTACGGCACATGCGTGACATCACCGGGCAGCGGGCGGAACGGCTCCTGCTTCCCCGGCTGGCCGGTCAGCGCGAGCGCGCCCATCGTCCGGCCGTGGAAGCCGCCGTCGGTGGCGACCATGTGCGTGCGCCCGGTGAGGCGGCCGATCTTGAAGGCGGCCTCATTGGCCTCCGCGCCGGAGTTGGCGAAGAAGACCCGGCCCTGACGGCCGAACAGCTGGAGGAGCCGCTCGGCGAGCGCGACCGGCGGCTCGGCGATGAACAGGTTCGATACGTGGCCGAGGGAGGCGATCTGGGTGGAGACGGCGTCGACGACGGCGGGGTGGGCGTGGCCGAGGGCGTTGACCGCGATGCCGCCGACGAAGTCGAGGTAGCGGGTGCCGTTCTCGTCCCAGACGTGAGCGCCCTCGCCGCGGGCGAGCGGCAGGCTGGGCGTGCCGTAGTTGTCCATCAGCGCGCCCTGCCAGCGCGAGGTGAGTCCGCTGCTGTCGGTGCCGGTCATGACGCCCCTTGTTCGTGTGCCGTCTGTGCTGCGTGTACGTCGATGGGGGCGTCCGGCACCACCATGGTGCCGATGCCCTCGTCGGTGAAGATCTCCAGCAGGATCGAGTGCTGGACCCGGCCGTCGATGACACGGGCGGTCTCGACGCCGTTGCGCACGGCGTGCAGACAGCCCTGCATCTTGGGGACCATGCCGCTGGACAGCTCGGGCAGCAGCTTCTCCAGCTCGCTCGCGGTGAGCCGGCTGATGACGTCGTCGCTGTTGGGCCAGTCCTCGTACAGCCCCTCGACATCGGTGAGGACCATCAGCGTCTCGGCATTGAGTGCGGCGGCGAGCGCGGCGGCCGCGGTGTCGGCGTTGACGTTGTAGACGTGGTGGTCGTCGGCGGAGCGGGCGATGGAGGAGATGACCGGGATGCGGCCGTCGTCCAGGAGCGCCTGGATGGCCCCGGTGTCGATGGCGGTGATCTCGCCGACCCGGCCGATGTCGACGGACTCGCCGTCGATGGTGGGCCGGTGCTGGGTGGCGGTGATGGTGTGGGCGTCCTCGCCGGTCATGCCGACGGCGAGGGGGCCGTGCTGGTTGAGGAGGCCGACGAGCTCGCGCTGGACCTGGCCGGCGAGGACCATCCGTACGACGTCCATCGCCTCGGGCGTGGTGACGCGCAGCCCGGCCTTGAACTCGCTGACCAGGCCCTGCTTGTCGAGCTGGGCGCTGATCTGGGGGCCTCCGCCGTGCACGACGACGGGCTTGAGCCCGGCGTGGCGCAGGAAGACGACGTCCTGGGCGAAGGCGGCCTTCAGCTCCTCGTCGATCATGGCGTTGCCGCCGAACTTGATGACGACGGTCTTGCCGTTGTGCCGGGTCAGCCAGGGCAGCGCCTCGATGAGGATCTGCGCCTTCGGGAGTGCGGTGTGCTTCCGCGCGGCGCTCATGAGCTGTACGCGCTGTTCTCGTGGACGTAGTCCGCGGTGAGGTCGTTGGCCCAGATGACGGCGGACTCGGTGCCCGCGGCGAGGTCGGCGGTGATCTTGACCTCCCGGTAGCGCATGTCGACCAGGTCGCGGTCCTCGCCCACACCGCCGTTCTTGCAGACCCAGACGTCGTTGATGGCGACGTTGAGCTGGTCCGGCTCGAAGGCGGCCTTCGTCGTGCCGATGGCGGAGAGGACCCGGCCCCAGTTGGGGTCCTCGCCGTGGATGGCGCACTTGAGGAGGTTGTTGCGGGCGATGGACCGGCCGACCTCGACGGCGTCGTCCTCGGTTGCCGCGTTGATCACCTCGATCCGGATGTCCTTGGACGCGCCCTCGGCGTCGCCGATGAGCTGCCGGGCGAGGTCGTCGCAGACGGCCCGTACGGCTTCGGCGAACGCACTCTGCTCCGGAGTGATGCCGCTGGCACCGGAAGCGAGGAGCAGCACGGTGTCGTTGGTGGACATGCAGCCGTCGGAGTCGACCCGGTCGAAGGTGGTCCGGGTGGCGGCGCGCAGGGCGGCGTCCAGTGCCGGGGCTTCCACGTCGGCGTCGGTAGTGAGGACGACGAGCATGGTGGCCAGGCCCGGGGCGAGCATGCCCGCGCCCTTGGCCATGCCGCCGACGGTCCAGCCCTCGCCGCCCGCGACGGCCGTCTTGTGGACGGTGTCGGTGGTCTTGATGGCGATGGCGGCCTTCTCACCGCCGTGCTCGCTGAGCGCGGCCGCGGCCTGCTCGATGCCGGGGAGCAGCTTGTCCATGGGGAGCAGAAGCCCGATGAGGCCGGTGGAGGCGACGGCGACCTCGCCCGCGCTGTGGCCCTCCAGGACCTCGGCCACCTTCTCGGCGGTGGCGTGGGTGTCCTGGAAGCCCTGGGGGCCCGTACAGGCGTTGGCGCCACCGGAGTTGAGGACGACGGCGGTGACCTCGCCGCCCTTGAGGACCTGCTCCGACCAGAGGACGGGGGCGGCCTTGACGCGGTTGGAGGTGAAGACGCCCGCGGCGGCGCGGCGGGGGCCGTTGTTGACCACGAGGGCCAGGTCCGGGTTCCCGCTCTCCTTGATTCCGGCGGCGATGCCCGCCGCCGAGAATCCCTGTGCTGCCGTGACGCTCACGGTGCGACTCCGATCGTCGAAAGTCCGGTGTCCTCGGGGAGTCCGAGGGCGATGTTCATGCTCTGGAGGGCGCCGCCCGCGGTGCCCTTGGCGAGATTGTCGATGGCGCAGACGACCACGATCCGTCCGGCGGCCGGATCGTGGGCGACCTGGACCTGTACGGCGTTGGAGCCGTACACCGCTGCGGTGGCGGGCCACTGCCCCTCGGGCAGGAGATCGACGAACGGCTCGCCCGCGAACGCCTTCCCGTACACGGCGCGCAGGCTCTCCGCGCTCACGCCGGGCTTCGCCTTCGCGCTGCACGTGGCGAGGATGCCGCGGGGCATGGGGGCGAGGGTGGGCGTGAAGGAGACGGTGACCGGGTGCCCGGCGGCGGCGCTGAGGTTCTGGATCATCTCGGGCGTGTGGCGGTGCCCGCCGCCGACGCCGTACGGGGTCATGTTGCCCATGACCTCGGAGCCGAGCAGGTGCGGCTTGACCGCCTTGCCCGCGCCCGAGGTGCCCGACGCGGCGACGACGACGGCCTCCGGCTCGGCGATGCCGGCTTCGTACGCGGGGAAGAGCGCGAGCGAGACGGCGGTCGGGTAGCACCCCGGCACGGCGATCCGCTTCGCCCCGGCGAGCCCGGCCCGCCCGCCCGGCAGCTCGGGCAGCCCGTAGGGCCAGGTCCCGGCGTGCGGGGAGCCGTAGAACGTCTCCCAGTCCCCCGCGTCCTTCAGCCGGAAGTCGGCCCCCATGTCGACGACGAGAACCTCGTCCCCGAGCTGCTCGGCGACGGCGGCGGACTGCCCGTGCGGCAGCGCCAGGAAGACGACGTCGTGCCCGGCGAGGACCTCGGCGGTGGTGGGCTCCAGCACCCGGTCGGCCAGGGGCCGCAGGTGCGGCTGGAGCGATCCGAGCGCCTGCCCGGCGTTGGAGTGCCCGGTCAGAGCGCCGATCTCGACCTCCGGGTGCGCGAGCAGGAGGCGGAGCAGCTCCCCGCCGGCGTATCCGCTCGCCCCTGCCACTGCTGCTCGTACCACCATCGGTAACCCTCCTGATCGATGGCATGACTAT
This sequence comes from Streptomyces sp. NPDC058375, assembly GCF_042723425.1. NCBI lineage: Bacteria > Bacillati > Actinomycetota > Actinomycetes > Kitasatosporales > Streptomycetaceae > Streptomyces > Streptomyces sp. NPDC058375. The sequence continues at coordinate 15,606 of NZ_JBHXJG010000017.1, forward strand.
ACGCATCGACGCAGTTTTATGCAAAGAGTCTCCGGGGCCGGACTGCGCAGATCCTCACGGGGGTCACGGACGGCTTTGGGGTGGCCTTGGGGTGACCTCGCTGGTCGGGGAGGGTACGGCCGGCGACTGAGCCCTTGCTCACGCGGCCCGGACCGGCGAGGCTGAGGCCGGTGATCTTCCCCCTCACCGTCGACCGGATTCTCGCCGACCGGTCCCGCGCCGAGTTCGGCCGCTCCGTCCTCACCGTCGCGGCACCCAGCGGTACGCATGTCGTCCTCGGCGGCCACGATCCGCAGGGTTCGGCGGACGGCTACCCGATCGGCGTCTACGCCGCTCCGCCACCGGGAGCCGACGCCTCGGCCCCCCAGGCACACCCCCCGGCCCTGCAGTGGCTCAGGACCGGTCGGCGACTGCGTGCCGCGGCCTTCCACCCCACGCTGCCGCTGCTCGTCCTCGGTCCCGGGCCAGGGCGAGGAGGTACGCCCTCCGGTCCTCCGGACCGCTGCCGCCAGCTCTCCCGCGCCCATGCTTCGTTGCCCCCGTCCCGTGGTGGCCTCAGGTCCGAACGTCAGAACCTCGCCCCCGGAGGCGAGGGTAATCCGCCTGCGGTCGGCGGGGGCGGACCTCGTCCGCCGGGTGGAGGCGATACTGGTCGTGGCAGTCGCCTCGCCGGGCGGACTCGGGCGAGCTCGGGCGGTGAGGTCCCATCCTTGGTCGACGCCTGAGTCGACCGCCTTCGAGGGGAGCCGTTCATGACCACGGCGAAAGACCTGTTCGTCATCGCGATGGACCCGGCGCCGGAACACACCGTGGGACAGGGCGACCTGTCGCTCGCCCTCGCGGGAGCCGAACTGCTCGATCTCCTCGGCGCGGGGACCATCACCGTGGACGGCGACCTCATCGTGCCGGGCGGATCCTCGGTACCGGACGACCGGCTGCTCGGCGAGGCCGCGGCGGGGCTCACCCGGCAACCGCCCTACGAGCGGGTCGAGGACTGGCTGTGGCGCCGGGGCCGCGACCTCTCGGCCACCTACCAGGACGCGCTGGAGCGGGACGGCGAGCTCACGCAGAAACGCAGCGGCCTGCTGCCCTTCGGCCCGAAGCAGGTGGAGCTGGTGGACACGCCCGGCCGCCGCCGCGCCGTCGCCCGCCGGGAGGAGGGCGACCCCGTCCTGGCCTCCCTCGCATCGGCCGTGGGCCTCGACGGCGGACGGCCCGAAGGCGACGAACCCCGCCTCGACGACGAGACGGTGACCACGGTGGTCGCCACCGTCCACGAAGCGGTGATGGAGCTGGAAGCCGTACGGCAGAGGCGGACCATCGAGAACACCGCCTTCGCCAACGTCTGGCGCGGCCCCTGAGCCGGTCCACGGCCGCCCGGTTTGACCTTGACACGGTGACAAGCTCTTCACTGTGCGCCGAGGAGGTGGTCTCGATGACGGTCACGGGACAGCACGGGACGAGTGAAGTACGGGCGCTCCAGGCGTTGCGGGACGAGCGTTCGTCGGTGCGGCTGCGGGCTGCTCTGGCGATCGGCTCGACGCCGGACCCGCGTTTCGTGGACCCGCTGATCGAGCGGAGCGCGGTCGAGCCGGAGTTCTTCGTCCGGGACATGCTGACCTGGGCGCTCACCCGCCACCCGGTCTCCGACACCCTGCCCCGGCTGCTGCGTGAGGTGCGCTCGGAGCGTCCGCAGGCGCGGAGCCAGGCGCTGCACACCCTGTCCAAGGTCGGGGATCCGCGGGCGTGGCCCGCGATCACCCGGGCGCTTCTGACCGATGCGGACGACGAGGTGGCGCGGAGTGCCTGGCGGGCAGCGGTCCTGCTCGTGCCGGAGGGGGAGGGCGCCGCGTTGGCGGGGGTGCTGGTGACGCAGCTCGGGCGCGGTGGGCGCGAGACGCAGCTGAGCCTCAGCCGGGCGCTGATCGCCCTGGGGGACGTGATGGCGTCGGCCCTGGACGGGGCGACGAGGGCCCCCGGCCGGGGCGTACGGGCGCACGCGCTCGCCACGCAACGGATGCGGCGCGACCCGGACACCGGATTCGCCTTCGCCCTGGAGGAGGCCAAGCGCGTCGTGGCCCTCGGCGGGGCGGGCGGCTCCGGCGGCTCCGGCGGCTCCGGCGGCTCCGGCGGCTCCGGCGAGGAAGGATCGTAAAGCGTGTTGATCGGTGAGGTCGCCCGGCGGTCCGGCGTCAGCGCCCGCATGCTCCGGCACTACGAGTCGCTGGGCCTGGTCCGGCCCTCCGGTCGCACCGGGGCCGGCTACCGGGAGTACGCCGATGAGGACATCCGGCGGATCTTCCACATCGAGAGCCTGCGCGCGGTGGGGCTGTCGCTGCGGGAGATCGGGCGCGCCCTCGACGATCCCGGCTTCACGCCCGCGGCGCTCGTCGACGACCTCATCCGCCGGACGCGCGAACGCATCGCGGCGGAGACCGAGTTGCTCACCCGGCTGCATCGCGTCCACGCCGCCGGTCCGGCCGCCTGGGAGGACGTCCTCCAGGTCCTCGCGCTCCTGCGGGCCCTGGGATCCCGGAGCGCCGGCGACCGCCAGCGCGCGGCCCTCGCCTCGGTCGACGAGGTTCCGGTGGAGGCGCTGGCCCAGGCGGCACTCGGCGAGAGCGACCCGTACGTCGCCGGGGCCCTCCGCTGGGCCCTGGCACGAGCGGGCGACAGCGGTGCGGCGCTGTTGGCGGAGGGGCTCGGCTCACCGGTGCCGGAGGTGCGGGAACGTGCCGTCAGGTCCCTCGCGGAGTTGCCCGGCGACGAGGCCACCGCGCTGCTGCGGGACGCCCTCGCGAGCCCCGACGCCGTGGTCCGCGGCCGAGCGGCTCTGGCGCTCGGGGCACAGGGCGAGGCCGACGCGATCCCGGCCCTCGTCGACATGGTCGTGGCGGGAAGGAACGACACCGACGCGGCCGACGCGCTGAGCGTCCTGGCCGGGGACGACGCGGCGGCGGGCCGGATCGCGTCCCTCCTCGTCGGCCGCCTCGGCCAGGACACCACCGGGCAGGCCGCGCGCGGGCGGCTGACCCAGCCGCTGGCGGGCATCCCGGGGCCCACCGCCTCACGCGCCCTCGCGGAGCTGCTGGGCGACGCCGACCGTGCCGTCGCGCTGACCGCCGCCTACCTTCTCCGACTGCGCGGGGACGGGTGAGGAACCCCGGACCGGCCGGTCCAGCAGCAGCGGGATCGCCAGGACCGGCAGCAGCCAGACGAACACGATGAGGCGGTAGCCGTACAGCTGGGCCAGATTCGGGTGGCCCGCCTGGTTGAGGAGGCCCGCCGCCCCTGCCGCCAGGGCGATCGGCAGCACGACGGAGCGCCGCCGCAGCAGCGCCCAGGCCGAGAGCGCGAGCAGGACGGGGAGCACGGGATAGGTGGCCTGGCGCCGCAGCCACGCCGACCAGAAGACCCCCTCCTGTACGAAGAACTCGGGCCAGGGGTTGGGCAGATCGGGCCGCTGGTAGTGGTGGGTCAGCAGGTCCTGGGCGCTGTCCTGGCCCATGGGCCACCCCAGCAGATGCGCCCCCGCGTAGATGGACGCCGCCAGCGCACCGCACAGTCCGGCCGCCCGGAGTACGGGGGTGATCGGCCGGCGCTTCAGGCGGAGCCAACCGGACCGGGCCAGGAAGACGCCCGCGAGGGCGGCCGCCAGCAGCAGTGCCTGCGAGTAGCGGACGAGGAACATCAGGGCGAGGCCGCCCGCGACGAGCGCCGCCCCCGTGCGAGGCCCTGCCGCGCCCTGCCGGGCCGCCGCGCCCCACCCGGTCGCCGCGCCCTGCCCGGTCGCCGTGCCCTGCCCGGTCGCCGTGCCCTGCCCGGCGCTCGTACCGGATCCGGATCCCGCGCCCGTACGGGGCCGGTCCCGCAGCAGCAGGGTGCAGCCGAGGACGACCGCCGTGCCGAGCGCCAGGGAGAGCCCGTCGCTCAGGGGGTTCATGGCGACGGTGCCGGTGGGCAGGGCGAGGTACAGGGCCTGCCCGGCCAGACCGGCGCGCCGGGAAGCGCCCGCCGCCCGGAGGGTGAGCAGGACGCAGACGCTTCCGGCCAGCGCGACGACGAGTCCGGCGAGCCAGAGGCCCCAGGTGGCGCCGAAGACCGCCACGAAGGGGACCAGGAACAGCGGATAGCCGGGCCTGGCCTCGAAGATGGCCATGAACCGGTGGTTGGCGAACGGCGCGGTCATCCCGGACGTGTTGCCGTGGCGGGACCAGTACGCGACCGAGTCGTTCAGCCGGCGCACGCAACTCTCCTCCGACTCCCCCGCGGTCTTCCTGCTGGTCCAGGGGATGGCCTCCAGGGGTGCGTGCTGCCCGCTGGCGCAGGAGTAGGCGATGGCCCTGCGGCCCGCCTCCTCCCGGCTGTCACCGCTGAGGCTCAGGGCGTAGGAGAGGTAGTTCTTCGTGTCGGGCGAGGCCCGCCCGGTGACCGCGGTCAGCTGGAGGCCGGCGAAGGCCACGGCGATGAGCACCATCCCGATGAGGCCAAGGTGCTGGGTTCTGCGGATGTTCGGCATCGGTCGGGCGCTCCCCTGCGTACGGCGGTTGCCTCATCAACGAGAGAACCGCCGCCGGGTGGCGTTCCGGTCGTCCCCGGAGGTGTCCGCCGGGAACCTCCGCGGCCCGACCGCCCCGGTGCGCTACCGGCCGCGCGGCTTTCCGCGCTTGCCGCTCTGACCGCCGGCCCGGCCGCCCGACGAGGGCTTCCGGCCCGCCGCGGGCTTGTTCCGCCCGCCGCCCGACCCGCCGCCCGTGCCGGCCCTCTTGCCCTTGGACTTCTCCTTGGCCTTGTCCTTGGCCTTCGCCGTGGGGCGCTGCGGGGTGGCCGCGCGGCCACGGGTGCTGTTGACCGTGCGCCCCCGGACGATCCCGATGAACTCCTCCACCAGGGCGGGGGTTTCCTCCGCCTCGGGCCAGGACAGGGCGACCCGCGACTCGGGCGCCTCCTGGACCGGGCGGTAGGTGAGGTCCTTGCGGTGGTGGAGCCGGGCCAGGGACTGCGGGACGAGGAGGACGCCGATGCCCGCCGCGACCAGCTCGATCGCGTCCGCCGTGGTGGCCGGGCGCTCGACGGCGGGGCGGCCGGGCAGGGTCTCGGTCTCCCAGTCGAGGACGTCGTCCAGCGGGTGCAGCACGACCTCGTCGGACAGCTCGGCGAGCGACACCTCTTCCGCGGCGGTCGCCACGTGGTCCTTGGGGATCACGACGACGGTCGTCTCGGTGTAGAGAGGGATCGCGCTCAGGACGTTCCGGTCGACCGGGAGCCGTACGAGACCGGCGTCGGCGGCGCCGTCCACCAGGAGTCCCGGGGCATCGGATGCGGTGGCCTGGACGAGTTCGAGGGCGGTGTGGGGCAGCCGCTCGTGCCAGACCCTCACCCACTTGGTGGGCGTCACGCCGGGGACGTACGCGAGCCTGAAGGATGAGGGGATGTCCGAGCCTGTCACGGAACCAGGCTACCGGTCGGTGGTCGGAGGTATGTCCCATGGTCGATACCCTGGACCCATGACGTCGCACAAGACCGCCCAGACCATGAAGCCCGCCACGGCGGCGAAGAAGCTGGGTGTGTACCTCCAGGCCACCCCCGCCGAGTTCCAGGAGGGTGCCGTCTCCCGCACCGAGCTCAACGCCCTCCAGACCGACCCGCCCGCCTGGCTGGTGGAGCTGCGCCGCACCGGCCCGCACCCCCGCCCCGTCGTCGCCGCGAAGCTCGGCATCTCCATCGCCGGGCTCGCCCGCGGCGGGGTCACCGAGCCGCTCACCACCGAGCAGATCGACGCGCTCAAGGACGAGATGCCCGAGTGGCTCCAGAAGGAGCGCGCCACGCAGGCCGAGGTGCGCAAGGAGACCGCTCGCATCAAGGAGCGCAACGCCGAGCGGGCCGCGCAGTCAGGCGACCAGCGGTAGGTCTCGGCCTCTCCGCCAGCGGGCGGGCGCATGCCGCGGGCCCGCGGCCGGTCCGCTCCTCCGATACGTACACGTACGCGTACGCCGGTGGAACGGTCCTGCCACGGGCCCGTGGGGAACCGGTTCGGTCAGAGAACGCCGGACTCGGCGATGGTGACCTTGGCGCTGGTGCGGCCGCTCGGGGAGCCGAGCGCCTCGATCTTGCGGACGAGGGCCATACTGTCCTCGTCGGCGACCTCGCCGAAGACCACGTGCTTGCCGTCCAGCCACGGGGTGAGCACCGTGGTGACGAAGAACTGCGAACCGTTGGTGTTCGGGCCGGCGTTGGCCATCGAGAGCAGGCCCACGCGGTCGTGCTTGAGCTTGAAGTTCTCGTCGGCGAACTTCTCGCCGTAGATGCTCTTGCCGCCGGTGCCGTCGCCGCGAGTGAAGTCGCCGCCCTGGAGCATGAAGTCCGTGATGACGCGGTGGAAGGACGAGCCGGCGTAGCCGAAGCCCTTCTCGCCGGTGGCGAGCGCGCGGAAGTTCTCCGCCGTCTTCGGGACGACGTCGTCGAACAGGTTGAACGTGATCCGTCCTGCGGGCGCATTGTCGATGGTGATGTCGAAGTAGACCTTGGTTGTCATGGTGACATCCTCACATTCCTGGCAACCACAGGGGAAACCCGGGTTGGTTCGGCACGTCGGACGTCCCGCTCCGCTCACCTCCCGGCGCTCTCCCCGCGGGCCGCGTACACGGCGTTCACCAGGGCCGTCTTGCGCGGGTCGTCGGCGAGCCGGGAGCCCATCCGGTTCATGACGTAGCCGAGGGCGATCGAGGCATCCGGGTCGGCCAGGCCGCAGGAGCCGCCCGCGCCGTCGTGGCCGAGCGCGCGCGGGTCGGGGCCGTAGGAGCGGTTCGCTCCGCTCAGCCAGAGGCCGAGGCCGAGCTCCGTCTCGTGGGCGAAGCCGTCGCCGAGGACGAGATCGCGGCAGGCCCCCTGCCCCTCCCCGACCCGGGCCGCGGCCTTCTCGGAGAGGATCCGGCGGCCGCCGAGACTGCCGCGTCCGGCCAGGATCCCGTAGAGCTCGGCGACCGCGCGGGCGGTGCCGTGGCCGTTGGCGGCGGGGATCTCCGCTCCCCGCCAGGCGGGCGTGTTGGCGGCGGCCCGGCCGGTGGGCGGGTTGAGCAGGGAGGCGACGGCGACGGGGGTCATCCGGTCCAGGAGGGCCGCCTGGGCGGCCCGGTCGGGGCGTTCCTGGACGAGTTCGGCGAGGCGGTGGGTCTCGCTCTCCGGGAGGCCGAAGGTGAAGTCGATGCCGAGCGGTCCGGTGATCTCCTGGCGGAGGAACGCCCCGGGCCGCAGCCCGGTGATCCGGCGGACCACTTCGCCGACGAGGAATCCGTAACTGATCGCGTGGTAGCCGGACCGGGTTCCCGGCTCCCACCAGGGGGCGGTGGCGGCGAGCTTGGCGCAGGCCGTCTCCCAGTCGTACAACTCCTCCAGGGTGAGCGGGGTGTCGGGCCCGGCTACTCCGGAGCGGTGCGAGAGGAGATGGTGTACGAGGACGGATTCCTTGCCGTTCGCGGCGAACTCCGGCCAGTACGCGGCGACCGGGGCGTCGAGGTCGAGCAGGCCCCGGTCGGCCAGGACATGGGCGCACAGGGCGGTCGGGCCCTTGCCCGTGGACCAGACGTTGACCACGGTGTCCCGCTCCCAGGGGCGGGTGCGGGCGGCGTCGGCCCAGCCGCCCCAGAGGTCCACCACCGCTTCGCCGTCGACCAGGACGGTCACCGCCGCGCCGAGTTCGCCGCGCTCCGTGAAGTTCTCCTCGAAGGCGTCCCGGACTCCGGCGAACCGGTCGTCACAGTGGCCGTGGATCTGCGGCACGGGGCCTCCTCGTCCTCGTCGCGGGCGCGCGTCCGGCGGCGGAACCGGATGCCCCCGCAACGTACCGACTGGTCGGACCGGAGGGAAGGGGGTGCCCGGGAGGCCCGGAAGACCCCCGGGCCCCGCGCCGGTCAACGGATGCCTGCCTCCAGGCTCAGGCTCCAGCGGCCCGGCAGGCCGGTCAGCGTGATGGTCGACAGGGGGCGGACGTCGACGTTCCAGTACGTGGCGGGCGGGGCGTTCAGGGCGTAGACGAGGGCGGCCCGGATCACGGCGGGTTCGGCGACCGCGACGACGAGGCCGTCGTCGGCGGGGCGGGTGTCCAGCCAGCCGCCCACCCGGCCGATGAAGCCGAGCATCGACTCGCCGCCGTGCGGGGCGCTGCGCGGGTCGGCGAGCCAGCGGTCCACGGCGGCCGGTTCGCGGGCGGTGACCTCGCCCAGGGTCAGCCCCCGCCAGCGGCCCATGTCGCAGTCGCGCAGGGCGGGTTGTGCCATCGGGGCGAAGCCGAGGGCGTCCCCGGTGGCGCGGCTGCGCGGGGTGGGCGAGCAGTAGCGCAGTTCGGCGGCGCCGAGCGGGACGAGCGTGTGGGCGACGAGCTGCACCTCGTGCCAGCCGGCCTGGTCGAGCGGCCGGTCGTCGTCGAAGCGTTCGGCCAGCCGGGAGGAGCTGCGCGCCGCTGCGACCAGGGTGACCCGAAGCGTCATGGCGGGATCGTGGTGCCGAACGCCTGTTTGGTCAAGAGGGCGTGTGCGCCATGACGCCGCCTCAGCTGCTCGGGAGGCCGTCGAAAGCGGTACGGAGGCGGCGGACGCCCTCCGCGATCTCGGCCGCTCCGGAGACCGCGGCGAAGCTCAGGCGGACGTGTCCGGCCGGGGGCTCGGCGCAGAAGTAGGGGCGGCCGGGGGCGATGGCGACCGAGGCGCGCAGGGCGGCCGAGACGACGGCCGGCTCGTCGGCGCCCCCTCCCGCGCCGCCGCCCGGGAGCCGGAGCCAGAGGCTGCCGCCGCCCGCCGGCAGATGCGGCAGCACGAGTTCCGGCAGCGCGTCGAAGAGGGCGGTGGCCATGGCCGTACGCCGGTGGCGCAGTTCGGTGGCGACGGCGGCCAGGTGGCGGCCCCAGGACGGGGAGCCGACGAGTTCCAGGGCGGCTTCCTGGAGCGGGCGGGGGACGAAGAAGCTGTCGACGACCTGGATGGCCCGCAGGCGTTCCAGCACCGGGCCGCGGGCGGCCAGCGCGCCGACCCGGAGGCTGGGCGAGGTGACCTTGGTCAGCGAGCAGACGTGGACGACGACGCCGTCGGGGTCGTCGGCGGCCAGCGGCGCGGGGAGCGGTCCGGCGTCGTCGTGGACGAGCCGCCGGGCGAAGTCGTCCTCGACCACGAATGCCCCAGCCGCCCGCGCGATGGCCAGGATCTCGGGGCGGCGGGCGGGGGCGAGGGTGGCCCCGGTGGGGTTCTGGAAGAGCGGCTGGGTGACGAAGACCCGGGCGCCGGTGGCCCGGAACGCGTCGGCGAGCAGCTCGGGGCGCACCCCGTCGGCGTCCATGGGCACGGGGACGGGGCGCAGTCCGGTGGCGCGGGCGGCGGCGAGCATGCCGGGGTAGGTCGGCGACTCCACGAGGACCGGGGCGCCGGGCGGGGCGAGCGCGCGCAGGGCGGTGGCCAGGGCGCTCTGGCCGCCCGCGGTGATCAGGACGTCGGCGGCGGAGACGGTGGGGCCGATCTCGCGGGCGAACCAGGACCGCAGCTCGGGCAGCCCATCCGTCGGGGGGCGGCCCCAGGCTCCCGGCCTGCGGCCCGCGCGGGCCAGGGCGGCGGAGAGGGCACGCTCGGGCTGGAGCGAGGCGTGGAGGTAGCCGCCGTTGAACTCGATAACGCCGGCCGGCGGGGCGGCGAGGGTGACCAGCACGCCGGAGGCGTCGACCGTACGGGGCACGACTTCGGGTCCGCCGTCGCCGCTCAGCGACACCTCCTGCCAGGACGTGTCGCCCGGGGCGGGCAGTGCGGCGCGGGGCTCCGCCCGGAAGGCGCCGGAGCCGGGGCGGGTGGTGACGAGCCCCTCGGCGGCGAGCTGGGCGATGGCGCGGGAGACGGTGACGGGGCTGACCCGGAACCGTTCGACCAGGGCACGACTGGAGGGCAGCTTTCCACCGGGTGAGTAGCGGTTGAGCTCGGTCCGCAGGGAAACGACCAGTTCGGCAACGCTGCTACGCTCTTGCATGAGAGCACAGGATAGCGCTACCCCGTCATCATCGATAGCGGTCTCCGATCCGGCCGTCACTCCGCGGGCCGCCGGGGCGGCCGCCCGGACAGCGGTCGCGGACGGGCCGGGGGCCACGGGCCCCGCGCCAGGATTCTCGGCCGGCCGGAGCGGCACCGTGCTCGCCGGGCTCGGCGTCGTGGCGTTCTCACTCACCTTTCCGGCCACGGCCTGGGGTCTGGAGAGCTTCGGCCCCTGGTCCCTGGTCGCCCTGCGCAGTGTGCTCGCCGCCCTGGTCGCGGGCGGGGTGCTGCTGGCCGCCCGCGTCCCGCTGCCCGCGCGGCGGCACTGGGCGGGGCTCGCGGTCGTCGGGGGCGGGGTGGTGGTGGGCTTCCCCCTGCTGACGACGCTGGCCCTGCAGACCTCCACCACCTCGCACGCGGCCGTGGTCGTGGGCCTGCTGCCGCTGACGACAGCGGTCCTGGGGTCCGTGCGCACCGGTGAGCGGCCCTCGCGCACGTTCTGGGTCGCGGCCCTTGCCGGGGCGGCCGTGGTGATCGGCTTCACCGTGCAGCAGAGCGGCGGCGCGCTCGCCTCCGGCGACCTGTATCTGTTCGGCGCGCTGCTGGTCTGCGCGGCCGGGTACACCGAGGGCGGCAGGCTGGCCCGGGTGATGCCGGGGTGGCAGGTGATCGGCTGGGCGCTGGTCCTGTGCCTGCCGCTCGCGGTGGCGGGCAGCCTGGTGGCCCTGCCGCTCGAACCCGTGCACCTGAACGCCCACGGCGTCCTCGGCCTGGTCTGGGTCGCCGCCGGGTCGACCTTCCTCGGGCTGTACGTCTGGTACCGGGGCATGGCGGCGATCGGTGTGGCCCGCGCGAGTCAGCTCCAGCTCGCCCAGCCGCTGCTGACGCTCGTGTGGTCCTTCCTCCTGCTCGGCGAGGAGGTCTCGGCCGCGGCTCCGGTCGCGGCGGGGGCCGTGCTCGTCTGCATCGCCGCGACCCAGCGGGCCGGCCGCCGCGCAGGACGGGAATCCCGGCCCGTACGGTCATAGACTTGTCGACACGGACACCGTCTCCCCCTGTGAGGAGGGCGCTCCCGATGGAGGCACACGCGGGCGACCGACTGCTGATGCACGGCAGGACCGTGGGACAGCACGACCGGGTCGCCGAGATCATCGAGGTGCTCGGCGACGGGGGCGCGCCCCCGTACCGGCTCCGCTTCGACGACGGCCACGAACATCTGATGTCACCGGGCCCCGACAGCGTCGTCCAGCACATGGAGACGCCGAAGGACGGACAGGCACGGTAGCCGCGGCGCGACGCGGACGGCGGCGCCGGAGGGCCGGGACCGCGCAGCAGGATCCTGGCCCTCCGGCGCCGGCGGCTCACGCCGAGGCCCGGCGCCGGCGGCTCACGCCGAGGGCCGGGCACGGGCAGCTCATACCGAGGGCCGGACCTGGGCAGCTCACGCCGAGGCCCGGCGCCGACGGCACAACCCGAGGCCCGACTCCGGGCGACTCACCCCGAGGTGCGACCCCGAGCGGCTCAACCCAAGACCCGGCCCCGGGCAGCTCCCCCCGAGGCCCGGTGCCGCCGGCTCAACCTGATGCTCGGCCCCCGGCCCCCGGCCCCCGGCCCCGGGCAGCTCACCCCATTCCCGAGTGCCTGCGGGATGACCGGGCGCGGCCCCGGTCCGGGTAGAGCCGGACCCGGTCCGTGTAGTGGTCGGCCACCACGCGGCGCATCGCCCCGATGCGGTCCGCCATCACGCTCTTCCCGGAGAAGAACACATGGCCGCCCACCTCCTCGTGGTCCCCGGCGAGGGTGAGGTGGCGCGAAAGCTCCGCCGGGTTCTGCCAGGCCTCGGCCTGGGCCGGGTCGCCCGCCTTGTACAGCGCCTCCCCCACGTACAGCTCCACGCCCGTGCCGCGGACGGTCGCGCTCCACCAGGCGAGGACCTTGGCGTAGTCAGCGGCGGTCTGGCCGAGATGCCAGTAGATCTGCGGGCAGATGTAGTCGATCCAGCCTTCCCTGACCCACTTACGGGTGTCGGCGTACAGGTCGTCGTAGGTCTGCACGCCCGCCCTCGTGTCCGACCCCAGCGGATCGGTCTCCTTGTTGCGCCAGACCGCGAACGGGCTGATGCCGAAGCGGACGTGCGGCTTGACCGCACGGATCCGCTCCCCCGTCTCGCGCACGAGCCGGTCGATGTTGTCGCGCCGCCAGGCCGCCCGGTCGGCGAAGCCGCCGCCGTACCGCTCGAACTCCGCGTCGTCGTCGAAGGTCTGCCCGGCCACCGGATACGGGTAGAAGTAGTCGTCCCAGTGCACCGCGTCGATGTCGTAGCGCCGCACGGCGTCCAGCATCGCGTCCTGGACGAATCGGCGGACCTCCGGCAGCCCGGGGTTGTAGTAGAGCTTCCCGCCGTACGGCACGACCCAGCTCGGGTGCTTCCGGGCCGGGTGGGAGGCGATCAGGCGCGACGGGTCCGTGTGGTTCGCCACCCGGTACGGGTTGAACCAGGCGTGCAGCTCCAGGCTCCGGTCGTGCGCCGCGCGCACCGCCGTGCCGAGCGGATCCCAGCCCGGATCCTCGCCCTGCGTACCGGTGAGACAGGCGGCCCACGGCTCGTACGGCGAGGGCCACAGGGCGTCGGCGGTCGGCCGGACCTGGAGCACCACCGTGTTGAGCCGCAGCTCGACCGCGCGGTCCAGGTACGCGAACAGCTCGGCCTCCTGCCGCGCCGCCGTGAGTCCCGGTTTGGACGGCCAGTCGATGTTTGCGATCGTGGCGATCCACATGCCGCGCACCTGCCCCGCCGCGGCCTCCGGCCGCCCGCCGCCTCTCCTCCTCCCCGCCTGCGAGGCCACCGCGTCACCGGCCGTCGTCATCGCCGCCAGCAGTCCGGCCGCGCTCAGCACGAACGCCCTTCTCGCCACACTCGTACGCCGCATCCCTGACCCGCCTCTCTCCGCCACGTCCCACATCCGGCTCCGATTGCTCTACGTAACCGCATCATGCCCATCCGTAGCGGCCGCGACCCGCAGGACGACCACGTCGGCATTCGGAGTAACGTCGTGGGGTCGAGGCGGGCACCGGAATCACACGGGGCCCTGCGATACGGAGAACAGCGAAAGGCACGAGGTGACGGACCTTATGGCCGACATTGCACGCGTCGGAGTGGTGGGCTGTGGCCAGATGGGCGCAGGTATCGCGGAGGTGTGCGCGCGCAGCGGCCTCGAAGTGAAGGTCGCCGAGACCACCGGCGAAGCGCTGGAGATCGGCCGCACCCGTCTGCACAACTCCCTCTCCAAGGCCGCCGAACGCGGCAAGATCAGCGCGGAGGAGCGGGACGAGACCCTCGGCCGGCTGAGCTTCACCACCGACCTCGGGGAGTTCGCCGACCGCGATCTCGTCATCGAGGCCGTCGTGGAGAACGAGCAGGTGAAGACCGAGATCTTCCAGGTGCTCGACCAGGTGGTGACCCGGCAGGACGCGGTCCTGGCCTCCAACACCTCCTCGATCCCGCTGGTGAAGCTGGCCGTCGCCACCTCGCGCCCGGACCGGGTCATCGGCATCCACTTCTTCAACCCGGCCCCGGTGCAGAAGCTCGTCGAGCTGATCCCGGCGCTGACCACCTCGGACGAGACGATCGCGCGCGCCGAGGCCGTCGTGCAGGACGTGCTCGGCAAGCACCCGATCCGCGCCCAGGACCGCTCCGGGTTCGTCGTGAACGCGCTGCTGATCCCGTACCTCCTCTCCGCGATCCGCATGTTCGAGTCGGGCATCGCCAGCCGCGAGGACATCGACAACGGCATGGAGATGGGCTGCGCCCACCCGATGGGCCCGCTCAAGCTGGCCGACCTGATCGGCCTGGACACCGTGGCCTCCGTCGCGGACTCGATGTACGCCGAGTACAAGGAGCCGCTGTACGCCGCTCCCCCGCTGCTCCAGCGCATGGTCGACGCGGGCCGCCTCGGCCGCAAGACGGGGTCGGGCTTCTACGCCTACTGACCGTCCTCCGGGCGGGCCCGGCGCTCACGCCGACCGGCCCGCCCGGGGCACGTTCCCCGGGGTCAGGGCCGTGTGCGGCTCAGAAAGAGCCTCGTCTTTCACTGCCGACCCGACCCCGTGCCGGAGCGCTATGAAGCGACGGCGCGGATGCGTGGGCCCGAAGCCCGGGGCCTTTCAGCGCTGTCGCAGCCTTCCGTGCTTGTACTGCGAAAACTCCCTCGGATGTCCCTCCGACAGAGCTGAAAGTCCCTGAAAAGTCCCTGCGACTCGGACCTTGGACCTACGCATTGCGAGTACACGAGCGGTCCTGACACACCGTGCCCGGGAGTGCCGCCAGATGTTGTTTCGCCCGTCCAGAGGCACTGGTTGGGTGCGCTCATGTTCTCCCGTGTCGGCATGCCCAGAGGGGTCCGCGCCCCCCTTCGCCCTCACTGACTGACTGGCATCGGGTGGAGACGCGGGCGCCCTGGCGTACGGGCTCAGTCAGGCAGCGCCGGGATCCTCCAGCACCACCATGACCATCACCGGAAGATCGGCGTCCTGCTGGATCACACCGGCAGTCAGAATCCGGGCGCCAAGGGTCCACTTCTTCAGCTTGATGAACTCGTCCCTGTCCGCCTCCGTCACCTCGGCCTCGACGAGGTAGCCGGCAAGAGAGGATCCCTCGATCTCGGGGAGGAAGTCGGCCAGCACCTGCTCCCCCTCCTCGTAGACGGCTTCCACGTCGTCAAAGTAGCCCGACTCGTCGACGTCGCGGATCCAGACGAAGAACGAGACGCTGACCGCCCCACCGCCGAACGTCTGGATCCAGCCCCCGACGCTGCCCTTGTCCCACGACGTCTCCACACCGTCACGGACCTTGCTCCCGGGCGTCCACTCCTGAGCCGCGAACCGCGCCGCCGCAGCCTCGGCGGTCAGCGGGGTGATGCTCCTGAGCTCTTCCAGCATTGCGATCACTTCAGCCATGAACTCATTCCACTCATGCCGTTGCCGGGCACGTGATACGCCTTCAGCTGCCCGCTGGCGTAGGCCTCGGGGAAGGCCTTGGACAGCACTTCGTTCACATGCGCGGCACCCCATTCATTGGACACCATATAGCGGACTCCCTTGCCTCCCAGGTCCTCGTTGAGGGCGAGCAGCTTGTCTGCCTGCGCGACAATCCGGCTCTCGTTGTAATGCTTGAAATCGGGGTTGTACGGGGACTTCTTCCATTCACCGAGGTTGTCACCGCCGGTCCACTTCGCCTCCGTGATCCAGCCGTCCCGCGGGCCTCCGTCGACGTGGACCTCCCGGCCGTCCGGCAGGATCCATTGCTGCTCGTAGCTCTGGTCGGTGACGAGCCGCTGGTACCGGTATGACGGGCGTTCAAGCAGCTTGTCCGTCAGCCAGCCCAGGCCTTTGAACCGCGAGTACGGCGATAGCCCGAGGGGGTCGCAGACGGTGAACGGATTGTGCACATAGGCGACCGGATTTGGCGCGGGGCCGAGGCCGAGTGGGTCCGGGGAGGTGTAGCGGCCGGTCTCCGGGTCGTAGTGGCGGAAGAGGTTGTAGTGGAGACCGGTCTCCGGGTCGTAGTACTGGCCGGGGAAACGCAGCGGGGTGTAGGCCGTACTGGAGCGGGCCCAAGCAGTGGTGCCCCAGAGGGTGCTTCTGGCACGCCAGGCGATCTCGCCGTACTCGTCGACCAGTTCGGTGGGCGTTCCCACGAGGTCGGTGGCTATGGCGAAGAACCGGCGGTCGATCTCCTCCTGCCGAGTGTCCGGGGTGAGGAGGCGTTCCGTCTGGGACAGCGGGACCAGGCCGCGGTGGTCCCAGGTGAGGGCGACCATGTGTGGCTGGCCCTGTGTGTGGACGGTCTGTTCGCACAGGGTCGTGCCGTCCCAGGAGAAGCGGACCTCCTCTGCGACGCTCTCGCCGTCGTCGGCGAGGCGCTGTTTCGCGGTGCGGCGGCCCAAGGGGTCGTATAGGTAGCGCCAGCGGGTGCCGTCGGGTGTGACCACGGCGACGAGACGATCCTCCGCGTCCCATTCATAGCGCCAGGTGTCGGGCTTGCGTGACAGACGGGTTCTTTGGCGCAAGGTCACGCGGCCGAGGGCGTCGTGTTCGAAGCGGACCTTGCCCGCCCTGGTGACGGAGGTTCCGGTGTAGGAGCGAGGGCCGGTGGCGTCGTGGCCGGGGTGTGAATCGGGCCAGCAGGCCGCCGTCTGGTTGCCGGCGGCGTCGTAGGCGTAACGCTCGGTCCACTCCTCGGCATGGACTCCGGTGACCCGTCCGGACGCGTCCAGATCGAAGGTGCGGGAACCTGACAGATCGTCGGTCACGGAGGTGAGGTGGCCGTCGGCGCGGTGGGCGTAGTTCCGGCGGTTGAGGGAACGGTCCCCGACCGTCAGGTGCTGCGCGCAGATCCTTCCGGCCTCGTCCCAGGCGGAGGCCAGAGTGAGGGATCCACCGAAGACGCGCTCGAGTTCCCGGCCGGCCGCGTCGTGGGTGAAGGCTATCTCGCGTCCGCCGCTGGTTATCCGGGCGGCACGGCCGGCGGCGTCGTAGCCGTACTCGGTGACCGCGCCGGTGGGGGTGATGCGGCGTGCCCGGCGGCCCAGGGTGTCGTAGGAGTAGTTCATGGCACGGCCATCGACGAGTTCAGTCTTGGTCCGGCCACGCCGGTCGTATGCGTAGACGATCTCGCTGTCCGGTCCGGCCACGTGCAGCAGGCGCCCGGCCCGGTCGTACGCGTAGGTGGTCACCTTGCCCGCCACGTCCTTGCGGACCGCTTGGCCGAGCTGGTCGTAGATGTAGGACACGGTCCGGCCGAGGGCGTCGGACCGGGCGATGAGCTGCCCGGCGGCGTCGTACCGGTAGGTCAGGGTGCGGCCGTCGAAGTCCGTCTCGGAAGCAAGCCGGCCGGCGGCGTCGTACGTATAGGACCAGGTGCCGTGTGGACCGGTGACCCGGATCAACCGCAGATCCGCGTCGTGCTCGAACGTGTGGCGGCTGCCGTCGTGTCCGGTGCGGGTGGTGAGCAGGTCGAAGTGTGTGTACTCGAAGCGGGATATGCCGCCGGCCAGGCCGGTGTGGGTGAGCGCGTTGCCCTCTCCGTCGTACGTCCACGACTCGGCGGCACCGTCCGGGGCGACACGGCGGGCGAGATTGCCGTCCTCGTCCAGGACGACCCGGGTCACGCTGCCCATCGGGTCGACGGTGCGCACGATCCGGCCGAGAGCATCGCGCTCCAGGCGGGTGGTGCCGCCGGCCGGGTCGGTCACTGCCACCGGCAACCCCGCGGCGTCGCAGCGCACGGTGGTGGTGGCGCCGAGGGCGTCGGTGACGGTGGTCAGCCTGCCCCGGCCGTCGTAGGCGTACCGGGTGGTGGCGCCGGCCGGGTCGGTGACTGCGGTTCGGCTGCCGTGCTCGTCGAATTCCTGGAGCCAGCGGGCGCCGTCCGGCCCGCGGAATTCCGTGGATGCACCCGACGGGTCGCGCACGGTGCGTAGTTCGCTCCCGTCGGGGCGGGTGACGGCGAGCAGGCGGCCTTCCTCGTCGTGGGTGAAGGCGGTGGTGCGGCCCAGCGGATCGGTGCGGGTCAGGGTGTTGCCGCGGTTGTCGTAGGTGAAGCTGGTGGTGTGGCCGAGCGGATCGGTGGTGGCCACCACCCGGCAGTGGCGGTCGATCCGGTGCCGGGTCGTGCGTCCGCCGGCCGTGGTGAGGGTGGTGGTGCGAAGACCTGTGTCCGGATCGGGTTCGGTGTAGGTGAGGGTGATCTGGATGTGCCCGGCCTGACCGCCCTCCTCAATGACCCGGTCGCGGTCGTCGTATGTGTAGTCGTAGCGGCTGTTGTTGGAGTCGATCCAGGCGGTGACGCGGCGGCGGTCGTCGTGGACGAAGGTGGTGGTGGCGCCGGACGGTTTGACTACGGAAGTGAGGTTTCCGTCCTCGTAGCCGTAGCGCATCAGAGGCAGGTCCGCCCCGTTCTCTCCCGCTCCCACCAGGGCCAGGGCCGTGACCCGACCGTCGCTCGCCGTGACAGCCACCCGGCGCCCGGCAGAGCAGGTCAGGGCGAGCGGGGTGCCGTTCTCGGTACGTTCCACGGCCCACCCGTTGCCGTGGCGGTCCTCGACCCGGTCCAGCCAGGCATCACCGTCGCCGCCCGGTTCGCTGTCGGCGGGGGCGGTGAAGTGACAGACCAAGCCCGTGCCGGGATCGGTGACGGTGTAATCGCCGGTCACGTCACGGGCCAGCAGTGTGCGGGCGGTCCCGGACTCCGGTTCGGTCGGGGTGCCTGGGGCGGGGTGCGGATAGGGAATCAGGAGGCCGTCGGCGGTGACGTGGACGACGCCGGCAGCGTCGATCTCCAGGCGCTCGTCGACGGTGGAGGTCCAAGAGGGGCCGAGGAACCGGCCTGCCAGCAGACCGGACTCGGTGCGGCGGGTGAAGACCAGCGGCAGGGTTCCCGGCAGCACCAGGTCGGTCTGGGGCAGGAACATCCGTCCCGATGCGAGGTCGACCGGATCGGTGTTGGCGACGACGCGGCGCCCGTCGGGACGGTTGTGGGTACCGTTGGGGGCGTTGTCGAGCAGGCGACGGGCCCGGGCGGCCTTCGCCATATCCGCGGCGAGGCGGACACCCTTGGCGACGGCGCCGCCCCCGCCGGTGGCCGCGGTCAGGGCCGCGTCGGGCAGCAGCCGGCCGAACCCTTCCGCGGGATCCTTCATGAAGTCGCTGATCATCTGCTTGCCGGTGCCGACCGGATCGTTGGCGGTGACGACCAGACCGGCGGCCAGACTGTTGAGGCTGGTGGCGTACTCAGCGGGGTGAGTGATGTTGTACGGGTCCAGCGGGTTGATCCCCCGGACGAAGTTCAGCAGCCCTGCGGTGCCCTTGATGACGCCGCCGCCGACGTGGTCGTTGATGATCTGCAGTTCCTGCAGGCCGCTGGCCACCTGTTGTGCGTACGCGGGCTTCTCAGGGGCCTTGTCCCGGGCGGCGCGGACGGCGCTGCGGGCGGTCTCCGCAGCAGTGTTCCGCTGTTCGCGGGCCTGGGCGAGGAGTTCCTGCGCGTCCTGCATGATCGATTTGCCGGGGTCGTCGAACGTCGGCGCTGGGCAGGGCGGCAGAGTGCCGGGGTTGCGCTCCTCGGGGGCCTGTGCGTTGTAGCGGTTCACGGCCTTGTTGTAGTCGTCGATCCGCTTGCGGTGCCCGTCGGCCGCGTCCTGGGAGGCTTTGACGCCTTCCTTCCACATGTCGATAGCCGTCTGCGCCTGGTTCTGTGCCCAGGTGACGGTGTAGGCGAACGCCTCCAGCGCGGCAGCCGCCTTCTCAAAGGCATCGGCGCCGGTGAACCACTTCGGCGGCTGGGTACTCACCGCCGCGCGCAGCGCATTGGCCGTCTCACCCTTCAGCCGCGAGGAGTCGAGGCCCTTCAACCCGCCCCCGGCGTCGTCGAACGCCTTCTGAAAGGAGCGAAGTTGTTCCGCCGTTGCATGGAGCTTGCTGGGGCTTCCGTACACCAGCTTGGCCTTGTCCTCGGTCTGCCCGAGGTCCATTTCGTCGACATCGGCGCCCATCCGGTTCGCAACCGAGCGCGACTTCTCCCGCACCCAGTCCGAACCGGATACCCAGCCCACGTCGTCCAGCCGGTCCGCCGTCCAGTTCCCGGCGCCCTCGACCCGGTTGCCGGCCCACTCCACACCGTCCTCAACCACGTCCTCGACCGAGTCGGGCGTGATGTCCCTGATGAAATCGTCGACGCCCATCCTCAGTCGTCCCCGCCTGCGTTCGCGTCGCCCTGTTGCGGTGCCTGCTGGGCGCGTTCCTCGGGCGACGGCCCGAACGTGTCGTCCAGTGCCCGGTCCCACTGACCGTCGCTGAGGCCGAGCTCGGTCTTGAGCCTCTCCGCCTCCCGACCGCCCTGTCCCTCGGTGAGGACGGTGCGGCCGGTGTCCTTCCAGGTCTGCTCCACGTCCTGGCCGGCCTTCTCGAACGACTCGGCACTCCAGTCCGGGTCCAGGTAGTCGGGAGTCAAGATGTCGCCCCAGCCCTGCTGGGAGATGTCCTCCTCGCTGGCGTGTGGGCTACCGCCCATCGCTGCGCTGACGCCGACCTTGAAGGAACCCTCAACGTACTGGTCGTGCTCCCACTGCGTGCCCGCCGCCAGCCCGAGACGGTCCGCGAGCGCGCTCGCGTCGCTCACCAGGGCGCGCACTCCCCACTCCCACCGTTCACAGAAATCCTCGAAATCCACCGACAGCCCTCGATGCCCTGCCTCCATGCCCGTCATGGCAAGACCCGAGAACCCCTTGCCCATCACCGACCCGGTGGCACCGCCGAGTTCACCGAGTTGATCAATGGTCGCGCCCACACCCCGCGTGAACTTCGCCACCGACGTCTGATCGAAGGCGAGGTCCGATCCGTCACCGCTCACGGCCGCCCCCCTCCTGCGCCGGAGTCGACCGCCGCGCCGTCCGGGACGATGCCGTTGACCGGCGGGAAGAACATCGCTCCGTCCTCGTCGGCGATGTCCACCGCGAGCCCGGCGGGTTCGTCCAAAGTCGGCACGATCTCATCCACGATCCGCGCCCCGAGCAGCGCGACGTAGTCCATCAGACGATCACCCGGGCCGTGGTGAACAGCGAAGCGGGCCAGCGCCGTCTCGTCCGTGAACGCACAGATCCACCGAACACCGCCCGATCGGGCACTCCACAGGCCGGATTCCCCCGACGGAACCAGAAGAACCGTGCGCCGCATCTCACCCACCAACGCCCGTGGATCACCAACCCCCGCCCGCTGCTCGGATATTCGTTGGGCGAGCATCGTCCTCTGCTGTCCCACGGGTTCCCCCTCGTCCTGGTCGGCTGATGGCACCGTAGAGCAGGACAAGTATGCGGGTGGGCCGGTTCTCGCAGGTCCAAGTGCCCCCGCCCCTCCGCCTCATGGGCATGGGCACCTCCGGTATGTCCCGCGAGACCGTCGAGTGGGAGCGTCACCGGCCTCCGGCGACAGAATGTCCCGCCCCCTTGAGTATGAAAGGAGCCGGGCCGTGATCCACCGGCGAAGCCAGGGCGGAGGAGGCGATCCTCCACGCGGGCGTCCGCGGCTGGTACGAAGGCCATGTCCAAGGTGAGGACGAACGCCCGGGCGCGACTTCCGGGGCAGGCCGCCCGAGAACACCGAACGCGGCTGAACCGTCCCTTGGTCGCCTACTCCAGACAGACGCCGTCGAACCGAGCGCGATCAGGCGGCCCTCGACGGTTGGGTAGGTAGTCTTTCCCCGACCACCGACTAGTTGTACGAGTACAAGGAGCCCCTGTACGCCGCTCCCCCGCTGCTCCAGCGCATGGTCGACGCGGGCCGCCTCGGCCGCAAGACGGGGTCGGGCTTCTACGCCTACTGACCGTCCTGCTGACGGGCCCGGCACTCGCGACGCCGCCGGGCCCGCCGGGGCACGCCGTCCGGCCGGGACGGGCCGCATCGCCCGAACGCGTCCGGCCACCGGTACACCTCACCGCTCGGAGCCGGACACCATGAACGACACCAGCCAGTCCGCCGGGGCCCCCGGTCCCGCATCCGGGGCCACGCGCTCCGGGTGCCCCGTGCAAGCCGTCGCATCCGGATCCGGCGGACGCCACAGCTACCTGGTCACCGGATACGCGGAGGCCCGGCAGGCTCTCGGCGACGAGCGGCTTTCCAAGGACACCGCCGCCTTCTTCACCGGCAAGGACTCGAAGCGCCGGCTGCATCCCGCCGTCGCGCACACCATGCTGGCCAGCGACCCGCCTCGTCACACCCGGCTCCGCAAGCTGGTCACCGGAGCGTTCACGAGCGGCGCTGTCGCCGCGATCCGCCCCTTCATCACCCGGCTGACCGATGAGCTGCTGGACCGGTGGCCCGTCGGCGGGCCGGTCGACCTCGTCGCCGACCTCGCCGTCCCTCTTCCGGTCATGGTGATCTGCGAACTGCTCGGCGTGCCGGAGACCGACCGGCCGAAGGTCCGGCACTGGTCCGCCGAACTGTTCTCCGCCGGACAGCCCGACCGTACCGACGCCGCCTCGCACGCCGTCGCCGCATACATGACCGGCCTCATCGCGTCGAAGCGTCTGCGGCCGGGCGATTCGCTCCTGGACCGCCTCATCGCCGCGCGCGACGGCGAGGACCACCTCGACGAGGCGGAGCTGGTCTCGCTGGCCGTGCTGCTGCTCGTCGCCGGCCACGAGACGACCACCCACTTCCTCGGCAACGCCGCACTGGCCCTGCTGCGGCACCCCGCCGCGATGGAACGCCTGCGCGGCGACCCGGACGCCCTCCCGCACGCGCTGGACGAGCTGCTCCGCTTCGACGCCCCGGTCAGCACCTCCACTTTCAGGTTCACCACGGAAGCCATCACCCTGGGCGGAACCGAGATCCCCGCGGGCGTCCCCGTGCTGGTCGCCCTCGGGGCCGCCAACCGTGACCCGGAGCGCTTCCCGGCACCGGACCGGCTCGACCTGGACCGGGACGCGGCCGGTCATCTCAGCTTCGGCCACGGCATCCACCGGTGCGTCGGCGCGCCCCTCGCGAAAGCCGAAGCCGACATCGCCCTGCGCGCGATCCTGATCCGCTTCCCGGACATCCGGCTCGCCGTACCGGCGGGCCGGTTGGACCGCCGGCAGACCCGGCTCGTTCACGGGTTGGCTTCCCTTCCCGTCCTGCTCTGAAGTCCCGTACGGCTTCACGGTCAGGAGGCCGGTCCCGGTCACCCCGGGGCCGGCTCCCCACATGTACAGGGACGTTCTTACGGCACCGGGGTCAGCCCAGTCTCAGGTGGTGCAGCATCAGCAGTGCGGCCGCCATGTTCGCGGCGGGCACCTCGCCCCGGGCGATCATGTCCGGGACCACCTTGAGGGGTATCCACTCCCGGCGTGAGGACTCGAAGGCGTCCTGCGGCTGCCCGGTCCACTGCGCCTCGTCGGACCAGTACAGGTGGTGGCGGGCGTCGGTGAGGCCGTTCGACGGTTCCACCGTGAGCAGGGGGCGCAGTTCGCCGGGGCGCCAGCCGGTCTCCTCCTCCATCTCCCGGGCCGCTGCCACCGCGATGTCCTCGCCGTCCTCGACGACGCCCGCGGCCAGTTCCCACCCCCAGCTGTCGGTGATGAACCGGTGCCGCCAGAGCAGCAGCACCTCGTTGGCCTCGTTGACGGCGGTGGCGGCCGCGACGGGGCGCAGCCGGATGACGAAGTGGTCGAGGTGGCTGCCGTCGGGGAGTTCGACATCCGCCAGATTCACCCGGAACCACGGGTTCTGATACACATTCTGTTCGCTTAAGTTCGTCCACTGCACGGTTCTGCCGCCTTTCGACATGTTGGGGTCAACATGCCAGCAGGCTCGGCCACAGTGGTGAACGAACGGCGGGGCGTCGGTGGAGCTCACAGAGGCACGCGGAGCGCCTCGTCGATGAGATCGGTGGTTTCCACGGCGTCGGCGCATCCGCTCGCGGCCAGCTCGCTCCGGACCTGCCGCAGCCGGTCGCGCAGCCGCTGGGACTCCATCCCCCGGGCTCTTCGCGCCATTTCGGCCGCCGTACCGGCCGCGCGGTCGGCCTCGCCCTGGAGCAGCTCGATATGACTGAGCATCGCGAGCCGGTGCACACGCCCCCGGTCGTGCGCCGGGGCGCGCACTGCGGAGGCCGCGTGCTCCCGGGCGGCGGGCAGGTCACCGAGACCGAGCAGCGCCTCCGCCACCTGGACGTCGACCAGGCCCGGCTGGACGTATCCCGTCTCGTCCGGCTCCCGGCCGGTGTGGATCCGGCCCGCCTGGGCCTCGGCCCGCCCGATGCAGGCCCGGGCGCTCGCCGCGTCCCCGAGCTGGGCGTACGCCTTGGCCTGCATGGCGTGCAGATCGGCGGCGAGAGCGGGGGTGATGTGCCCGCCTGCGGCCCGCAGCGCGGCCTCGGCGAAGGCGATGGAGCGGCGGTAGTCGCCGAGGAACAGCGACTGGGTGACCAGCAGGGCGATCACATAGCCGCCGAGCCCCCGGTCACCGCTGGACTTGGCGAGCCGCAGCGCCTGGTGGAAATAGCGCTGGGCGAGCCCGTGGGCGTCGGAGTCGTAGGCGCAGATGCCGGCCACCGCCACCAGGCCCGCCGTCGCCCGGTGCAGGCTCCGGCCGAGCGCGTCGCTGTAGCCGCCGCGCAGCAGCGGCGCGGCCTCCGCGTTGAGGAAGCGGACGACGCGGGACCTGGTCGCGATGCCGCCCGTCTTGCGGTACATCTGCTCGTAGTGGTCGCGGGCCGCCTTGAGCATCGCTATGTCGGAGGCGCTCACCCGACCGGGTCCGGGACGGGAGACGTCGGTGTCCTCCGGAGGGTTCTCCCACTCCCATACCGGCATCACCGCCGGGGTTCCCGTGACGGCCGGGACGGTGGCCAGGTGCGGGCGCTGCTGTTCGTCGGAGCGCCACAGGGCGGTGGCCCGCTCGACGAACCCGGAGAGGGAGGCGCCCTCACCACCGGTGTCCGTCCCCGACGCGGCCGACGCGCCCATGCCGATGTCGTCGAGGCCGACGGGCCTGCCCAGCCGCCCGGCCAGCACCTCGCAGATGAGGTCCGGCACCTGGCCGCGCGGGCGCTGGCCCTTGAGCCAGCGGGAGACGGCGGTGTGTTCGTACCGCAGGCTCAGCCCGCGGGACCGGCCCGCCCGGTTGACGTGACCGGCGAGGCCCGCGCGGGAGACTCCGGCCTCCTCGATCAGCGATTCGAGCAGGACATTGGGCTCCATCGTCCCCCCAGGTGCGTGTCGCAATGAGCCTAGTGGAGCACGATTCACACGGGGTGTGAACGGAATGCCCGAACCCTCCTGCTGTGCGCTCTGCCGCGCGGGGCCCGGGCTCGGTTGAATGAACTCCCTCGCAAGAGGCGGCCGGGTCGTCGGCTCCCCCTCGTAACGCCCACGACCCGCACCCGCGCCGTCCGCACTGCCGACCTGCCCGACACTCCGAGGCAGTGCGGACGGCGCCCGGACCGCACGGCCCACTGACCGACGAGAAGGAGGGTGGCTGCGGAACGGCGGCCGGAACCGCGTTTCCTCCCGGTTCCCGCTCCGGATCCTGCGTGTGGTCCCTCCGCCGATCGGCGGGACGGAGAAGGGGCGTATCCGGTGGCCGGTGGCCGGGATACGCCCCTTCTCAGCGCTCTGAAGGCGTTACGTCAACGCCCAGGGGTTGTTACGCCCCGCGCAGCACCGCGCCCGTACGCTCGGCGGCCAGGGCCACCGCGCTGTCGCGGGCGGCCGAGGCCTCCTCGACGGTCAGGGTGCGGTCGGCGGCGCGGAAGCGCAGCGCGTACGCCAGGGACTTGTTGCCCCCGCCGATCTGCTCGCCGGTGAAGACGTCGAACAGCCGCAGCGATTCGAGGAGTTCACCCGCACCCTCGCGCAGCGCCCGCTCCACGTCCGCGGCCGGGACGTCCCCGGCGACGACGAGCGCGACGTCCTGGGTCGCCACCGGGAAGGTGGAGATCCTCGGCGCCTGGAGCGCTCCGTCGACGGCCTGCTCCAGGACGTCCAGCTCGACCTCGGCGGCACAGGTCCGCTCGGGCAGGTGGAGCGCCTTGATCACGCGCGGGTGCAGTTCGCCCGCGTGTCCGAAGAGGGTCTCCTCGCCGTTCACGCTGACGTACAGCGCTGCGCAGCGGCCCGGGTGCCACGGGGCGTGCTGGTCGGCGCGGACGATGACCTCGACCCCGGCCTCCGCGGCAATCAGGCGGGCCGCCTCTACGGCGTCCGCCCAGGTCGCCGGGGTGCCCTTGCCCCACCAGCCGGCCTGTTCGCGGGCGCCCGCGAGGACGACGGCGGCGCGGCGCGGCTGACGCGGCAGGGCCGCGTCGAGACCAGCGATCTCCTCGTCGGTGGGACGGCGGTCGACGGGCAGCCGGACGGCGGCCGTCTCCTCACCCGTGGGCCGGAAGACCAGGCCCGTCTCGAAGAGCGCCAGGTCGTGGCTGCCGCGGCCGTCGTTGCGCCGCAGTGCGCCGAGGAGACCCGGCAGCAGCGTGGTGCGCAGCGCCGGCTCCTCGTCGGAGATCGGGTTGACGAGCTTGACCGTACGGCGGCGGGCGTCGTCCGTCCCCAGGCCGAGCTGGTCGAGGACCGCGTCGCCGATGAACGGGTAGCTCAGCGCCTCGACGTAACCGGCTCCGGCCAGAACCCGCCCAATGCGGCGGTGCAGCCGCTGGCGGTCGGTGAGACCGCGCCCGGAGGGGGGCGTCGGCAGCGTGGAGGGCAGGTTCTCGTAGCCCTCCAGGCGGATGACCTCTTCGGCCAGGTCGTTCGGCTCGTTCAGGTCGGGCCGCCAGGACGGGACGGTGACGATCAGCTCGTCCTGCCCGTAGACGTCGCAGCCGACCTCCTGGAGGCGGCGGACGACGGTCTCGCGGCCGTACTCCACACCGGCCACCCGGTCAGGGTGGTTCGCCGGCATCGCGATGGTGCGCGGTGCGTGGGGCGAGGTGATCTCGGTGACCCCGGCCTCGGCGGTGCCGCCCGCCAGGAGGACCAGCAGGTCCACCGTGCGCTGCGCGGCGGCGGCGGCGGCCTGCGGGTCGACGCCGCGCTCGAAGCGCTTGGACGCCTCGGAGGACAGCTTGTGGCGGCGCGCGGTGCGGGCGATCGAGATCGCGTCGAAGTGCGCCGCCTCGATGACGACCTCGGTGGTGAGCGCGTGCTCGCCGTCGGCGTCGGCGATCTCGGTGTTGGCGCCGCCCATGACGCCCGCGAGGCCGATGGGCCCGCGGTTGTCGGTGATGACCAGGTCCTCTGCGTCCAGCACACGCACGGAGCCGTCCAGCGTGGTGAGCTTCTCGCCCTGGGTGGCGCGGCGCACGCCGATCGGCCCGTCGACCCGGTTGCGGTCGTAGGCGTGCAGCGGCTGGCCGAGCTCCAGCATCACGTAGTTGGTGATGTCGACGGCCAGCGAGATCGGCCGCATGCCGGCCTTCTGGAGGCGGCGCTGCATCCAGATCGGCGAGCGGGCCTCGGGCTGGAGACCGGTCACGGTGCGCGCGGTGAAGCGGTCGCAGCGAACCGGGTCGGAGATCTGGACCGGGTAGCCGTACGCGTTGGGCGCGGGCACGTCCAGCAGCGCCGGGTCGCGCAGCGGCAGCCCGTAGGCGGTCGCGGTCTCGCGGGCGACGCCGCGCATGGACAGGCAGTAGCCGCGGTCCGGGGTGACGGCGATGTCGAGGACCTCGTCGACGAGCTGGAGCAGCTCGATCGCGTCGGTGCCGACCTCGTGCTCCGGCGGCAGCACGATGATGCCGTGCGTTCCGTCGTCGCCCATGCCCAGCTCGTCGGTGGAGCAGATCATGCCGTGCGAGGTCTTGCCGTACGTCTTGCGGGCGGCGATCGCGAAGTCGCCGGGCAGGACCGCGCCCGGGAGGACCACGACGACCTTGTCGCCGACCGAGAAGTTACGGGCGCCGCAGACGATCTCCTGCGGTTCGCCGGTGCCTCCCCCAGACTCCGTCCGGGGGGACCCCCCCGCGGTGCCGACGTCGACGGTGCAGAAGCGGATGGGCTTCTTGAACCCCTCCAGCTCCTCGATGGTCAGGACCTGCCCGACGACCAGGGGGCCCTTGAGGCCCGCGCCGATCTGCTCGACGGTCTCGACCTCAAGGCCCACGGAGACGAGCTTGGCCTGTACGTCACGGCCGGTCTCCGTCGCCGGCAGGTCGACGTACTCCCGCAGCCAGGAAAGCGGGACGCGCATCAGATCTCCATCCCGAACGGCCGGGTGAACCGGACGTCACCCTCGACCATGTCTCGCATGTCTTCGACGTTGTGGCGGAACATCAGCATCCGTTCGATGCCGAACCCGAAGGCGAATCCGCTGTACTTCTGAGGGTCGACGCCGCAGGCGGTGAGCACCTTGGGGTTGACCATGCCGCAGCCGCCCAGCTCGATCCAGCCCTCGCTGCCGCAGGTGCGGCAGGGCCGGTCCGGGTTGCCCACGGACTCGCCGCGGCAGACGTAGCAGACCATGTCCATCTCGGCGGACGGCTCGGTGAACGGGAAGAAGTTCGGCCGCAGCCGGGTCTTCATGTCCGGACCGAAGAGCGCCTGGACCATGTGGTCGAGGGTGCCCTTGAGGTCGGCCATGGTCAGGCCCTCGTCGACGGCGAGCAGCTCGATCTGGTGGAAGACCGGGGTGTGCGTGGCGTCCAGCTCGTCGGTGCGGTAGACCCGGCCGGGGCAGACCACGTAGACGGGCGGCTTGCGCTCCAGGAGCGAGCGGGCCTGGACGGGCGAGGTGTGCGTACGCAGCACGACGCCGGACTCGTCGCCCTCGGTGGCCTTGCCGTCCGGCGTCGTGCCCTGGACGAAGAAGGTGTCCTGCATCTGGCGGGCCGGGTGGTCGGGCACGAAGTTCAGGGCGTCGAAGTTGAACCACTCCGCCTCGACCTCGGGGCCCTCGGCGATCTCGTAGCCCATGGCCACGAAGACGTCCGCGACGCGCTCCATGATCGTCGTCAGGGGGTGGCGGGCGCCGGCCGGGACGCGGTCGTAGGGCAGCGTGACGTCCACGGCCTCCTCGACGAGCACGCGAGCGTCACGCTCGGCCTCCAGCTCGGCCTGGCGGGCGGCCAGGGCCTTGGAGACGGCGCCGCGGGCCTGGCCCACGCGCTTGCCCGCCTCGGCCTTGGCCTGCGGGGGCAGGGCGCCGATCTCGCGGTTGGCGAGGGACAGCGGCGAGGTACCTCCGGTGTGCGCGGTCTTCGCCTGGGCGAGCGCGTCGAGGTCACCGGCGGCGGCGAAGGCGGCGAACGCCTCGTCCCGCAGGCGCTCGATCTCTTCCGGTTTCAGTGCCTCGACCTCGACTGGGTCGTACGACTTGTTCGGTGCCGACATCTCTTCCCGTGCTTCCGATTGGCTGGTGGCGCGACCCCGCTGGACGACCGGAGGACGCAAAGGTGCCAAAGGTCGAGTCTAAAGGCCGCAGGACGGTCGGGGCGCCCGTGGGCCGCTCACACCAGGTAGGCGGGCATGCTCACGGGCAGAATAAATCGGAACTCGGCTCCGCCGCCGGGCCCCCGGTCGACGGTGATGGTGCCGCCGTGGGCCTCGACGATGCCCTTGACGATGTAGAGGCCCAGGCCCGTGCCGCCGCGCTTGCTGCCCCGCCAGAAGCGGGTGAAGACGCGGCTCATCGACTCCTCGGGGATGCCGGGGCCTTCGTCGCTCACGGTGACAGCCGTTCCCGTCTCGTCGTCGGCTCCCTGCGCCGGTGCCGGGGCGATCTCAATGGTGACGGTTCCCTCGCCGTGGCGCACCGCGTTTTCCAGGAGGTTGCCGAGGACCTGGTCGACCTTGTCGGGATCCGCCCACAGGTCGGGCAGCGGCCCCCGGGTGCGGACGAGGAAGCGCTCGGCGGCCTGGCCGCCGGTGATCAGCGCCTGGATGTGCCGGGCCACGGCGGCGGGGATGTCGACGGGCTGGCGGCGCAGCTCCAGGCGTCCGGAGTCGATGCGGGAGATGTCGAGCAGTTCGGCGATGAGCCGGGTGACCCGGCCGGCGTCGGCGTCGACGGTCTCCAGCATCAGCCGCTTCTGGTCGTCGGTGAACCTCTCCCACTTGGCGAGCAGCGTGGCGGTGAACCCTTTGACGGAGGTCAGCGGGGAGCGCAGCTCGTGGGCGACGGTGGCGATCAGTTCGGCGTGGCTGCGTTCGGTACGGCGACGGGCCTCGGTCCCCCGCAGGCAGACCACGACCCGGCGCACCGGCCCGGTCGGGTGCTCGCGTACGTAACGGGCGGAGACCAGCACCTCGCGGCCGCCGGGCAGCAGCAGATTGCGCTCGGGCTGGCCGTTGCGGGTGGCGAGACCGCCGTACGGGTCGGTCAGCGGCCACCAGCGCTTGCCCTTGAGGTCCTCCAGCGGGAGGGCTACGTCCAGGGGCCTGCCGATCGCCTCGGCGGCGGGGGTGGCGGTGATGCGGGCGGCGGCGGCGTTGAAGCAGACGACGTGCCCGCTCGCGTCGGCGACGACGAGACCGTCGGGGAGATCGTCCGGGTCGATGCCGGTGGCGTCCGGGCCGATGCCGGCGCCGAGGCCGTCCGGGCCGGCCGCCGACGCGTCCGGCTCCTCGCCCGCAGCGCGTGGTGCGGTGCTGTGCGCCGGTCGCGGCGAGCTCATGCCGACAGCCATCTTCCCGTATCCCCACCTCTCGAACCGGTGCAGTGGGCCCCCGAGTTCGTCACCCTACTAGGCGTCGGTGAACCGGCGACACCCCGTGGGGGCCGGAGGGGAGTGCGCCGGTGGGAGGGGGCGCGGGAATGGCCGGGATCGGGTGCTGACGGGCTGTGAGGGCGCGGCGTTACGCGTCGGGGGCGCGCCGCGGACGCTGCGCGCGGGCGGAGGCGTAGAGGCAGACGGCGGCGGCGGTGGCGAGGTTGAGGCTCTCCGCCTTGCCGTGGATGGGGACGCGGACGACGGCGTCGGCGAGCGCGCGGGTCTCCTCGGGGAGCCCCCAGGCCTCGTTGCCGAAGACCCAGGCGGTCGGGCCGCCCATGGTGCCCGCGTCCAGCTCGTCGTCCAGGTCGTCGGCGCCGGCCCCGTCGGCAGCGAGGATCCGCACCCCGGCGTCCCGCAGGCCCTGGACGGCCTGTTCGACGGGGACGCCGACGGCGACGGGCAGGTGGTAGAGCGAACCGACCGAGGCCCGTACGGACTTGGGGTTGTAGAGGTCGACCGAGGCGTCGGTGAGGATCACCGCGTCCGCGCCCGCCGCGTCCGCGCAGCGCAGTACCGTACCGGCGTTCCCGGGGTCGCGGACGTTGGCCAGAACGGCCACCAGGGTGGGCTCGGCGGCCAGGATCTCCTGGAACGGGGAGTCCAGGAAGCGGCAGACGCCGATGAGGCCCTGCGGGGTGACGGTCTGGGAGACGTCGGCGAGGACCTCGGCATCGGCCAGGTGGACCCGGGCGCCCGCCGTGTGGGCGGCCTCGACGATGTCGGCGTACCGGTCGGCGGCCTCGGGGGTGGCGAACAGCTCGATGAGGGTCGGCTCACCGTCCCCGCCGCGGTGGGCGGCGGCCTCGCGCACGGCCTGGGGCCCCTCGGCGATGAACCTGCGCTCCTTGCTCCGGAAGTTGCGGCGGGCCAGCCGGCGGGCGGCGGCGACGCGCGGGGAGCGGGGGGAGATCAGTTCGGGGGTGCCCATGGTCGGCGGCGAGCCTCTCTGCGTACGGCGGTGGGGTTCAGCGGCAACGCACCGGACCCGCAGACGGCGTGCGCCTGCGGGTCCGGTTCACGTACCTGGAAGGTGGTGCCTGGATCAGGCGGCCTTCGGGGCGTTGACGTCGCTCGGGAGGGCCTTCTGGGCGACCTCGACGAGGGCGGCGAACGCGTTGGCGTCGTTGACCGCGAGCTCGGCCAGGATCTTGCGGTCCACCTCGATGTTGGCGGCTTTCAGACCCTGGATGAGGCGGTTGTACGTCATGCCGTTCTGGCGGGCAGCGGCGTTGATGCGCTGGATCCAGAGCTGACGGAAGTCGCCCTTGCGCTTCTTGCGGTCGTTGTAGTTGTAGACCAGGGAGTGGGTGACCTGCTCCTTGGCCTTGCGGTACAGGCGCGAGCGCTGACCGCGGTAGCCGCTGGCGGCTTCGAGGATTGCCCGGCGCTTCTTGTGGGCGTTGACTGCCCGCTTGACGCGTGCCACTTGTTAACTCCTTGTAGCGGGGCCGTGGGTGTCTTCACACGGCCCGGAAACGAATTGGTCCCGGTGTGATCGAGGTCGTGCCTCCGGGGCGAGCCGGAGGCCGGGCCTCACTTGCCGAGAAGCTTCTTGATCTTCTTGGCGTCGGCCGGAGCCACGACGACCGTGCCGGTCAGCGAGCGGGTCTTCTTGGACGACTTGTGCTCGAGCAGGTGGCGCTTGCCGGCCCTCTCGCGGAGCACCTTGCCGGAGCCGGTGATCTTGAAGCGCTTGCTGGCACCGCTGTGCGTCTTGTTCTTCGGCATCGCGCCGTTCTCTCCTCGTCAGTGGCGCCCCTCACGGTGCCGGGCACCGGACTGCAGGGGCGTCAGATCTCTATGGGATTCCGGGATGACCCGGGGGCGCCTGGGTGGCGGCCCCCGAAGGTCACGCCTCGGAAGGTGTCTCGGCCGGAGCCTCGGCCGCGTCGGCCGGGGCCTCGGCGGTCTCGCCCTCGGACGGTGCGTCGGTCGTGCCCTGACGCTCCGCCTTGCGGGCGGCCTGGGCCTCACGGGCTTCGGCCATGGCTTCGGTCTTCTTCTTGTGCGGGCCCAGAACCATGATCATGTTCCGGCCGTCCTGCTTCGGGTTGGACTCGATGAAGCCCAGGTCCTCGACGTCCGAAGCGAGACGCTGGAGCAGTCGGAAGCCCAGCTCCGGGCGGGACTGCTCACGACCACGGAACATGATCGTGATCTTGACCTTGTCGCCCTGCTTGAGGAACCGGACGACATGACCCTTCTTGGTGTCATAGTCGTGCGGGTCGATCTTCGGCCGGAGCTTCATCTCCTTGATGACCGTGTGCGCCTGGTTCTTGCGCGCCTCACGGGCCTTCATGGCCGACTCGTACTTGAACTTCCCGTAGTCCATGAGCTTGCACACGGGCGGACGGGCTGTCGCCGCCACCTCGACCAGGTCGAGGTCATACTCCTGTGCGAGTTCCAGGGCCTTGGCAAGCGGAACAATCCCGACCTGCTCGCCGCTGGGACCGACAAGTCGGACCTCGGGAACGCGAATCCGGTCGTTGATGCGGGGCTCGGCGCTGATGGATCCTCCTCGGTAGCACCACGCGACCGCCTGGCGGACAGCCGCGTAACGTCTTATAACGTTGAGACCAACCGTGCCGGAAGCCAAAAAATGCCCCGGACGGGACACAGGCGGGGCTCCAGGAACTACCGGAACACCGCCGCGGTCAACCGCGGGGCGCATCGGACGGCTCCATCGTCCGTACGGAACGATGGGGACCGTCTGACCGGTGACCCGCCGTCCGGTGAGGACGGCCAGGTGGGAGATCGGAGCCTCCACTTGTGGGCCGCACACACAGAGATGTACGGCCGGTCGTTGCACCAGCTTACCGCACTATCCCCGGGGCGCACACCAGGGGGCCGGGCCGCCCTCCCGCGCACGGGAGGGCGGTGGCCTGGCCTTATCGTGTGGGCATGAGCGACGCGACCCCCAGCAGTGAGAACCCCGGCTTCGACGACATGGCCCGCGACATCGCGGAGGTCCCCGCGGTCGAGGTGATCGTGACGGTCGCCGTCAACCTGATGAGCGCGGCCGCCGTGAAGCTCGGCCTCACCGAGGAGGGAGAGCAGCACAAGGACCTCGACGAGGCCCGCAAGCTGGTCCAGGCGCTGGCCGGACTGCTGGACGCGAGCGCCACGGAGATCAGCACCTTCCACGCCTCGCCGCTGCGCGACGGCCTGAAGTCGCTCCAGCTCGCCTTCCGCGAGGCCTCGCTGGTGCCGGACGAGCCCGGCCACGGCCCCGGCGAGAAGTACACCGGTCCCGTCTACGGCTAGCCGCCGCCCTCCCCCGTAC
>NZ_JBHXJG010000018.1:0-986 GCF_042723425.1 Streptomyces sp. NPDC058375
GCCCGTACCGCCTCCGGCGCACAGGGGCCGGAGGGCGGATGGAGGTCAGAGGAGGCGGAGGGAGAACGGTGGCCCACGCCGGGAGATGGCGTGGCGGACCGGCAGGCCCTGCGGGCGGCGTGCGGGCTCACGGCGGGTGCGCCGCCGGGCGGGCGGTACAGGGGCGGCCGGCGCCGCGGACCACAGGCGCCAGGCCGTCCGCAGCGGGGCGCGGACGAACAGCGCGAGGCAGCGGCCCAGCCGGGCGAGGGCGACCTCACCGCGCCACAGCCACCAGCCGCAGATCAGTCCGGCCAGCGCGTGGGCGGCGGCCATGCCGAGCGTGAACACCGTGCCGTCGAAGGCGGCCAGAAGCCCCATCAGGTCCGACGAGCCGCCGATCGGGACCTCGTGCGCGGAGTGGCCCATCGCGCCCGACGACGCATGGTGCCCGCCGCCCGAGTGGTGCGCGCCGAAGCGGGACGGCAGCCAGGACCCGGCACCGGCGAAGAAGGCGTGCAGCCCCAACTGGCCCAGGACATGGGCGGCGACCGTCACCGGAGCGCTCCGCTCCCGTGCGGCGAGCCACCACCCCGCCCCGCATACCGGCAACAGCGCGGCGGCCTGGACGGGCAGCGGCAGGGGCGCGCCGGACATCAGCGCGTGGCCGAGCCCGGACACGGCGACGCAGACCACCGCGAACAGCGCGGTGCGCCCGAGTCGGAGTGCGGTTCCGGCCCCCATGGCAGCCATCGTGCCAGTCTCACCCACCCCGGAGAGAAGAGCACCAGATGCCGAAACAACGGGAGTTCGCCTCGTTTGCCCCACTGGCACCATGGTGTGATTCACATCACAGAGACGTGCCGGGAACTTTCCCCTTCCCGCGCCCGACTGCTCCAACAACGCGTCTGCGCACGCCTCGTGGCCCGTCGCCGCCGGGGCGCGCGGCCGCAGCGCGCCGCCCGGCGTCGGGCGCGGCCGAGGCCGCGGCGCCCCGCGCGGCGGCG
>NZ_JBHXJG010000018.1:996-47874 GCF_042723425.1 Streptomyces sp. NPDC058375
TCCTCCGCTCCCCCGCCCCGAAGAGGCCGCATGACGAACCCGCCCCCCGCCCCCGAACCGGCAGCGGCCGCCCAGACGCCCCAAGGCTCCGCACCGGCCCCCGGCGCCGGATCCGAAGGCGGGTCAGAAGCCGTCACGGCCACGACCACGGCCGCCGAGGGCGTCGCACCCGACGGCGGCCAGGTCCCCGGCCCCCGACGGGCGGGAGAGCCGAGACGGCCGACGCTCCGCTCCGATCTGCGGGCCTCGTGGCCCGACGGCCTGGTGGCGCTCGTCATCACCGCGGCGGTCTTCGTCCTGCTCTACATACGCATCCGCAACAAGACCTCCTCCACGGTCACCGTGATGCCGTTCATGGCGGACGCGGGCGGCTTCTGGATGTACTTCCTCAGCCAGGCGTTCGGCTGGTCCGCCCTGCTCTGGGCCTGGGGCACCGTCATCCTCGGGCTGATGCTGTCCGGGCCCCGGCCGGGCCGACTGCCCCTGTCGGGCCCCCGGCTGGAACGTCTGCACCGCACCACCAGCCTCAACACCATGGCCCTGATCGCGGCCCACGCCCTCCTCTTCGCGGCCGAGTTGGTCCGGCACGACACGGCATCCTGGAACTCCGCGGTCGCCACCGCCTTCGTGGAGGCCTTCGTCCCCGGCGGCTACGACTCGGGGACCGGACGGATCGCCATGCCCATCGGCCAGGCGGCCCTGTACCTCGCGATCCCGCTGGGCCTGCTCTTCTACGTACGCCACCGCATCGGTCCCAAGACGTGGCGGGTCCTGCACCGCTTCGTGATCGTCGTCTACGTCCTGAGCGTCTGGCACACCCTGCTGTACGGGACCAACGTCTGGTACGACGGCTGGTTCCGCACCAGCGTCTGGCTGCTCCAGCTCCCGATCGCCGCGCTGCTGCTTCTGCGTCTGATGCGGCCCGCCCGCCGCTCCGAGAAGCTGCCCGGCCGACCCGCGACGACCGCGAAGGCCCGCACGGGGTGGGCGCTGCGGCTGGGCGGTCGGCTCGCGGCGGCGGCGATCGTGGCGGCGCTGGTCGCGGTCGTGGCCAGCGGCAGCGACGGCGGCCGCAGCCAGCCCCCGGAGGACACCTCCTCCACCCACAACCACGACTGACACGGCCGAGGGGCTGTCGGCCCGGCGACGTACGCTCGGAGGCATGACCACCAACGATCTTCCCGTGATCGCCGCCGTCGACGGCTCCACGCACAGTCGGCAGGCGCTCGACTGGGCCACCCGAGAAGCCGTGCGGCGCGGACTGCCGCTGCTGATCGTCCATGTCCGCCCGCTCACCCGGCAGGTCGACGAGGAGACCGGGCGGCGCGAGGCGGAGACGCTCCTGGCCGAGTCCGTACGCCGCAGCGCTCTCATCGCTCCGGAGCTGCGGCCGTCGACGCTGGCCCCGCTGGACTTCCCGTCGGCGGCGCTGGTCTCGCTGGGCCGGGACGCGTCGATGATCGTGGTCGGATCGCGTGGGCTCGGCGGTTTCCGCTCGCTGATGATCGGTTCCAACAGCCTCGCCACCGCGTCGATGGCGAGCTGCCCCGTCGTCGTCGTGCAGGACGACCGGCCGGAGGGGGACGACGACGGGGGTGCGGACGCGGACGCCTTCACCGACATCGTGGCGGGGGTGGCCGCCGACGAGAGCAGCGAGGCGGTCCTGGAGTTCGCCTTCGCCACCGCGGCCTCCCGGCCGGGCGCCCGGCTGCGGATCGTCCACGGCTGGACGATGTTCTCCTCGATGCTCGCCGGCGGCCCGGTCCTGGACCGGCAGGAGGCGGCGGGCTCGGCCGCCCGGACCCTGGCCGAGCTGACCTCGGGCTGGCACGAGAAGTACCCGCGGGTGGAGATCGTGCGGGAGCCGGTCAACGGTTCCGCCTCGCGCACCCTGGTGACCGCGTCGGCGACGGCGGCCCTGACGGTGATCGGCCGCCGCAAGGGCGGCGAGTCGTTGGGGCTCGGGCTGTCCCCGGTGGCCCAGACGGCGGTCACGCACGCGCTGGGACCGGTCGCCGTCGTCCCCTGCTGAGCCGGCACTCCGTGCGTCCGGTCGACGCCGACCTCTTGGCCTGGCGGGCGGCTTGACCGAGACTTGACCGATGACACAGCGTGTGGCACTCGCGACCGTGATGGACCGGCTGGCCATCGATGCGGTGATCACCGGGTACGCGGTGGCCGTCGACGACGGGGCCTGGTCGGACTACGGCGCCCTGTTCACCCCGGACGGCCGCGCGGACTACCGGGGCGCGGGCGGCGTGGAGGGCCCGGCCGAGGAGATCGCCCGGTGGCTGGAGGAGACGATGCGCCTCTTCCCCGTACGCCAGCACCTGATCGTCAACCGCCGGATCGACCTGGAGGACCTGGGCGGCTACACCGGCGACCGGGCCGAGGTGCGGGCCGACTACCTCAACCCGATGTGCCTGGCCCGGAAGGCGGCGAGCGGCTCGGGCGCGGACGCTGCGGGGCAGCCTGATTCCGGGCCGCCCGGCGGAGCCACACCCGACTTCGTGACCGGCGGCCGCTACACCTTCGAACTGCACCGCGCCGAGGCGGGCTGGCTGATCCGGACGGTCACCGTCCACGAGAAGTGGCGCCGGACGCCGGACGCGTAAGCGCCGGACGCGCGCCTGGTGCGTAGGCCCCGGACGCGCTCCTGACACCTAGGTCACCCCACGCTCCGGACGCGTAAGCACCAGGCCCGCACCGGGAAGGTAGGTCCCGGATCCCGGAGGCCGGGTGCGTAGGTCCCGCACGCCCCGGGCGCGTAAGCACCGAACCCGCGCCCGGGCACGAAGCCCCGGACGCCGGGCCCGCGGGGCCTGCCGTCGCACCGCCGTCGCCGCCCTCAGCGGCGCCGGGCCCGCCCGTCCGTGCCCCGCTCGGCCCGCGCCCTGTGTCCGGTGGGGATCACCTCCCCCACACTGGGTACCCAGGGGTCGACGCGGCGACGGCGGTCGCCCGCCCGCGCACGACCGAGGAGGGTACGGCATGCGAATCCGGGGCGGACGTCTCCCGGTCGGCCGGAACACGGCCGACGCCTCGGAAGGCAGCGCCCCCGGCGGCGGCACCCCCGGCGGCTCCTCCGGCGGCGGGCCGCCGGCGGCAGGCGGTCGGGACTCCACCGGCGCGGGGCCACTCTCGTCCCCCTGGGCCCGGGGCGCTGCGGCCCTGCTCGCCGGGACGCTGCCCGCGCTCGCCTTTCCCGCGCCCGGGCTCTGGTGGTTCGCCTACGTGGCGCTCGTCCCCTGGCTGTTGCTGATCCGCACGGCGCGCTCGCCGCGCCGGGCGGCGCTGGACGGGTGGATCGGCGGGATCGGGTTCGTCATCGCCGTGCACCACTGGCTGATGCCGAGCCTCCATGTCTTCATCGTGCTGCTGGCCGCCGTGCTCGGGTTGCTCTGGGCGCCCTGGGGGCTGCTGGTCTCCCGGCTGCTCGGCGGGGCGCCTTCCGCGCTGCGGGCCGTGGCCGCCGTGGTCGTCGTGCCCTCCGGGTGGCTGATGATCGAGCTGGTCCGGTCCTGGGAGGGCCTCGGCGGGCCCTGGGGGCTCCTCGGCGCGAGTCAGTGGGAGATCGCCCCCGCCCTGCGGGTCGCCTCGGTGGGCGGGGTGTGGCTGGTGAGTCTGCTGGTGCTGGCGGTGAACACCGGCGCGACCCTGCTGATCGCCGCTCCCCCCGCCCGTGCGACCGCCGTGGTCGCGCTCCTGGTGTGCGCCCTGTCCGTCACGGCGATGTGGGCCTGGGCGCCCCGGCCTTCGAGCGTCGGCACGGTCAGGATCGCCGTCGTGCAGCCGGGGGTCGTGGAGGGGGCGGGGAGCGTCGCGCGACGCCTCGACCGGGGCGAGGAGCTGACCCGTCCGCTGGCGGGCCGGGACGTGGACCTGGTGGTGTGGGGTGAGAGCAGTATCGGAGCCGGGGCCTGGGAGCGCCCGGAGACCGCGCGGCGGCTGGCGGAGCTGTCCCGTCTGGTCGGCGCTGATCTGCTGGTCAATGTGGACGCCCGGCAGACGGACGGCTCGGGGCGGTCGGGCATCTTCAAGTCGGCGGTGCTCGTCGGTCCCGGCGGGCCGACCGGGGACCGCTACGACAAGATGCGGCTTGTCCCGTTCGGCGAGTACGTCCCGGCCCGTTCCCTGCTGGGGTGGGCGACCTCGGTGGGCAAGGCGGCGGGCGAGGACCGGCTGCGCGGCGACCGACAGGTGGTGATGACCCTGCCGGACGGGGCGCGGGGGCTGCGGATCGGCCCGCTGGTCTGCTTCGAGACGGCGTTCCCCGACATGAGCCGCAGGCTGGTGCGCGACGGTGCGCAGGTGCTCGTCGCGCAGTCCGCCACCTCGACGTTCCAGGACAGCTGGGCCCCGGCCCAGCACGCGTCGCTGGGGGCGTTGCGGGCCGCCGAGAACGGCCGCCCGATGGTCCACTCCACGCTCACCGGGATCAGTGCGGCGTACGGGCCCCGGGGCGAGCGGGTGGGCCGCCCGCTGGGCACGGACGCGAGCGCTGCGGAGGTGTTCGACCTGCCGCTGGCCCGCGGGCAGACGCTCTACGGCAGGCTCGGCGACTGGCCGGTGTACGGGGCGTTCGCGGCGCTCGCCGCGCTGTGCGCCGTCGAGGGGCTGCGGGCTCTCAGGAGGCCTGCTCCAGGGCCTCCCGGACCACCCGCTCGCACAGCTCATGGGTCGCCAGGGCATCCCGGGCGCTGAGCGTCTCGCCCCGGCGCACGGCGTCGAGGAAGGCGTGCACGCAGGCCTCGATGCCGCGCTGCCGGGCCACGGGAACCCAGTCGCCGCGCCGCCGCACAGTGGGCTGGCCCTTGTGGTCGACGATGTCCGCGAGGTTGAGGACCTGACGCTTGGTGTCCTGGCCGGAGACTTCGAGGATCTCCTCGGTCGACCCGTTCAGCCGGTTCATCATGCCGATCGCGGTGAACCCGTCGCCGGACAGCTGGAGCACCACGTGGTGCATCAGACCGTCCACGATCCGGGCCCGCACGGTGGTGTGGTCGACGGTGCCCGGGGCCAGGAAGCGCAGGGTGTCGACGACGTGGATGAAGTCGTCGAGGATCATCGTCCGGGGGTCCTCGGGCAGCCCGACCCGGTTCTTCTGCATGAGGATCAACTCGCGGGGGTGCTCCGCGCACTGCGAGTAGCCCGGGGCGAACCGGCGGTTGAAGCCGACGGCGAGGCTGACGCCGCGTTCCTCGGCGAGGGTCACCAGCCGTTCGGACTCGGCGTACTCGTAGGCGATCGGCTTGTCGACATAGGTGGCGACGCCGGCGTCGAGGAGGCGTTCCACGATCTGCGGGTGCACGGCGGTCGGGGCGTGCACGAACGCCGCGTCCAGCCCGGCGTCCAGGAGGGAGTCGAGGGTCTCGTGACGGCCCTCGGCCGGAACGCGGTGGGCGTCGCCGACCGCCTGGAGCGTGGCGGGGGTACGGGTCTGCAGATGCGGTTCGACCCCCGGTACGGCGGTGAGCACCGGCAGGTACGCCTTCTGCGCGATATCGCCGAGCCCGATGCAACCGATCTTCACGAGGTCTCCCTGTCGCCGTGCCGCGCCGCTGTGCGCGGCTGTTCGCGCCCCGGCAGCATACGTCGCCACCACCTCGGCCCCTGCCGCCGGTCCGTTCATAAAACCCCTGGCCAGACCCATG
This sequence comes from Streptomyces sp. NPDC058375, assembly GCF_042723425.1. Taxonomy (NCBI): domain Bacteria; kingdom Bacillati; phylum Actinomycetota; class Actinomycetes; order Kitasatosporales; family Streptomycetaceae; genus Streptomyces; species Streptomyces sp. NPDC058375. Next base: position 6,651 of record NZ_JBHXJG010000018.1, read on the forward strand.
ATCATGGGTCATCATGCCCCTCATGACTTTTCCCGAACGCCCCGAACCCGCCATCGACGCCGCCGAACGCCCCATGCTGGAAGGCTGGCTGGACTACCACCGCCAGACGCTCCTCGTGAAGTGCGCGGGTCTCACGGACGCGCAGCTGCGCGAGGCGTCCGTGCCGCCCTCCGCGTTCACCCTGCTCGGCCTCGTACAGCATCTGGCGGAGGTGGAGCGCTACTGGTTCCGCGAGATCCTTGCGGGCGAGGAACTGCCGGACCTCTATTCCACCGAGGAGGACCCTGACGCGGACTTCCAGGTGTCGGAGACCGCCACCTGGGCCGAGACGGAGGCCGTCTGGCGGGCCGAGACGGCGGCGGCGCGCAGGAGCGCCGCCGCGTTCGGGCTGGACGACTTCTCCAAGGGCGTCGGTTCGGCGGGCAAACCGTTCAATCTGCGCTGGATATACACGCACATGATCGAGGAGTACGCCCGGCACAACGGCCACGCCGACCTGGTGCGCGAGCGCGTGGACGGCGCCACCGGGGTCTGAACGCCCCGTGTCACCGGCGAGTGCGGCCGGACACCGGTGGCACCGTCCCCCGGCGGCGCGGTCCGGGGCGCTGTGCTGACCGGGTCACTCGTGCGGGCCATTCCCGGCCCACCGCGCCCCCCGGGTCCGGTCCGCACCGCAGAGTTGCCCAGGTGCAGAGAACCAGAATCACCGCGAAACTCCTGGTCGGGTTAGCGGTCACCGCTGTCTCCGGATGCGTCTCGGTGGCGCCCGGGCCCATTCCTTCCCCGCGTCCGGAGGCCACCGGACCGGCCCAGGACGTCGCCCCGCAGATCGTGCAGCCCCCCGCCCGTGAGGCGCTGGAGGTCGTGCCGGATCCGAGCCGGCCGCCCGCCCGGCCGTCTTCCCCCGCGCCTCCGACCGCCGACTCCCCCGCAGAGGACCGGCGCGCCGGACCGGCGGGGGCCGCGCGCCCACGGGAGCGCGCGGACCCGCCCCGGCCCCGAACGCCCCTCCGGATCCCGGGTGTCCCGCCCGTCACCGCGCCCGCCCTGCCACGCGGCCCCGGCGGCGGCACGGACGTCTGCGCGCTCGGCCGGGGGTACGGCGGCTGGCCCGCGGGCAGCCCGCAGGCCCGCATCTGCTCGGAGACGTACGGCCGCTGACGCTCTCCTGCCACCGGGGCCTCGCGGGGGCCGGGCCCTCGCGGGGCCCCGGTGGGTCACTGCTCCCGCAGGCGGAGCTCCAGGCGGTCGATGGCGGCGCGGATGCCGCCGCCGTACCCGTCGTCCGCGAGCGATACGGCCGCGGCGCGGGCCCGCTGGAGGTGGATACGGGCGGAGTCGGGGCGCTGGAGCTTGAGGTAGTCCGCCGCGAGGTTGAGGTGCAGCGAGGGGTAGAACGCCCGGACGGCGGGAATGTCCCGGTGCTCCGCGGCCCGACCGCCGCCCGCCCCCTCGGCAGCCGTCAGGGCGCGCAGATCCCAGGCCAGCTCGTCGCCGGGGTCGTCCTGGGTGTCGGCCATGTAGTGCGCGAGGGTGCAGCGGTGCAGGGCGTCGCCGTCCGCTCCTAGCTCCGACCAGAGCGCGCCGAAGCGCTTGCGGGCCTCCTCCCGGTCACCTCCGTGGAGCAGCATGATGGCCTGGCCGATTCTGGTCATGACGGCGTCGTCGGACGCCTCCTGCTGCTCCACCACTGCGGTCTCCTCGTCGCCCGTCCAGCCGGTCACCGTCCGTCGGTCCCGACGCTAACGCCGGGCTTCCGCATAACCGGTCAGACACGGGCTTGGGGGTGTCTTGCCGATCAGGGCGCGCGAGCCCGGCCTGATCAGCAAGACATTCCTAGGGGCTGTCCCGCCGAAGAACCCGTCAGCCGAGGTCGGGGATCCGCCAGTCGATCGGCTGGTGCCCCTGGGCGGCCACGGCCTCGTTGATCTGCGTGAAGGGGCGGGAGCCGAAGAACTTCTTCGCCGACAGCGGCGAGGGGTGCGCGCCCTTCACCACCACATGGCGCTCCTCGTCGATCAGGGGGAGCTTCTTCTGCGCGTAGTTGCCCCAGAGCACGAAGACCGCCGGGTCGGGCCGGTCGGCGACCGCGCGGATCACGGCGTCGGTGATCTTCTCCCAGCCCTTGCCCTTGTGGGAGTTGGCCTCGCCGCCGCGCACGGTGAGCACGGCGTTGAGCAGCAGGACGCCTTGCTCGGCCCACGGCATCAGATAGCCGTTGTCCGGGATGGGCAGGCCCAGCTCCTGCTGGATCTCCTTGTAGATGTTGCGCAGCGACGGAGGCGTCTTGACGCCGGGCCGCACGGAGAAGCAGAGCCCGTGCCCCTGGCCCTCGCCGTGGTAGGGGTCCTGGCCGAGGACGAGGACCTTGACCTTCTCGTACGGCGTGGCGTCCAGGGCCGCGAAGACCTGCTCGCGCGGGGGATACACCGGTCCCTTGGCCCGCTCCTCCTCGACGAAGTCCGCCAGCTCCTTGACGTACGGCTTCTGCAGTTCTTCGCCGAGGACGCCGCGCCAGGGCTCGGGCAGCAGGTCGATATCGGTCACGTCCACAACCTCCGGTGAGCAACAGGTTCTTGATCCCAGAACCTACCGGTCACCACTGACAACGGGCCTCCGAGGAGGCCCGTCGTCATTCTCCCTGCCAGGCCCTACCAGCTGGCCTTGCGGTACAGCTCCCACATCTGCATGACGGTCTGCGGGTCGAGTGCCCGCTCGCCGCCGCCGATGTCCTCGCCCGCGGCGACGTACAGCTTGCCCTGCCACAGCGGCAGCAGGCGGACGTCATTGACGAGGATCTCCTGGGCCCGCTCGAACTGCTTGCTGACCGCGCCCCGGTCGCTCTCCTGCCGTGAGGCGGGGATCAGCTGCTGGGTGATCTCCTTGTTGATGTACGGGCTGCCGGTGACGGGCTCCTGGCCCACGAACGGGGCGACGAAGTTGTCGGGGTCCGGGAAGTCGGGGAACCAGCCGCGGCCGAAGACCGGGTACTCGCCCTTGTTGAAGCCTTCCTGGAACTTCTGCCAGGGCTCGCCCCGTAGCGTGATCTTGAACAGTCCGGAGGCCTCCAGCTGCCGCTTGAGCTCCTCGAACTCGGGCTCCGTGGCGGAGCCGTAGCGGTCGGTGGTGTACCAGAAGGTCATCTTCACGGGCTCGGTGATACCGGCCCCGGAGAGGATGCTCTGCGCCTTCTTCACATCCGGGTCGCCGAAGGTGTCGAAGAAGCTCGTGGTGTGTCCGGCGATGCCCTTGGGGATCATGGAGTAGAGGGGCTCGGCGGTGCCCCGGTAGACCTTCTCGACCAGCGCGTCACGGTCGACGACATGGGCGATGGCCTTGCGGACGGCGGGGTTCGCGGCGGCCGGGTCCTTCGGGTTGAAGACCAGGAAGCGGATGTCGGCGCCGGTGCTCTCGACAATCTGGAGGCCGGCGTTGTCGTCCTTGTTGTCCTCCAGGCTGACGACCTCCTCGGCGGTCAGACCCCGGTAGGTGGCGTCGATCTCGTCGGCCTTGAGCGCGCTCACCATGTCCGCGGACTTCTCGAAGTAGCGGATGGTGACCGCGTCGTTCTTCCGGTTGGCGAAGCCCTTGTAGTCCGGGTTCTTCTTGAGCTCGGCGGTCTTCCGGCCCTCGTAGGACTCCAGGAGGTACGGGCCGGAGCCGGTGACCTTGCCGTCGTCGCGGATCTTGTCCTTGCGGTAGTCGCCGGGGGCGACGAGCGACATGGCGGGCGTGGCCAGGATGAACGGGAACGTGGCGTCGGACTTGTTCAGGTGGAAGACGACCGTGTCGTCGCCCTTGGTCTCGATCCGGTCCAGCGAGCCGAGCATCCCGGCCGGCCCACCCTTGAAGTGGATGTCCACGATGCGGTCGATGGAGTACTTCACGGCTTCGGCGTCGAGCTTCTCGCCGTTGGAGAACTTGAGGTTCTTCTTGAGCGTGCACCGGTACGCCATGCTCGTGGCGTCGGTGAACTTGCAGGATTCCGCCGCGTCCGGCTCCGGGCTCGTGCTGCCGGTGGGGAAGCTCACCAGGGTCTGGTAAACGTTCCGCATCAATTCCCAGGAACCGTCCCAGGCCGCCGCCGGATCGAGTGTGGACGGGGAGCTGGTCGTCCCGACGGTTATCTTCTGGTCCGTTTCCGATCCGCTGTCGGAAAGGAGACCGCAGCCGGCCAGCAGAGAAAGGGAAGCTAGGGCTGCAGCAGCCTGCAGACTGGCCCGGTAGAACACGTGCACGCTCCTCGATCAGCCATGGGTCGGCAGACCATACCGCAGCGCCCCACCAGGTCAATCCGCTGACCCGGCGGGGCACTTGACTCAATCGGGGCCAAATCGGTCCAGGCCGCGCTCAGCCCACGCCCGCGTTGAGGAAAATTCCGCCGTCGACCACGAGGGTCTGCCCGGTGATCCAGTCGGACTGCGCTGAGGTCAGGAAGGCCGCCGCACCCCCGATGTCCTCGGGCACACCGAGCCGGCCCAGCGGGTAGGCGGCGGCCGCCTCCGCTTCGCGTCCCTCGTAGAGGGCCTCGGCGAACTTCGTCTTGACCACGGCCGGGGCGATCGCGTTGACCCGGACGACCGGGGCGAACTCGTGCGCCAGCTGGGCGGTCAGGTTGATCATGGCCGCCTTGGACATCCCGTACGCGCCGATGAACGGCGAGGGGGCGACGCCCGCGACGGAGGCGATGTTGACGATCGCCCCGCCGTTCTCCTTCTGCCAGGCCTTCCAGGTCTGCTGGGCGAACCCGAGCGCCGAGATCACATTGGTCTCGTAGACCTTGCGGGCCACGTTGAGGTCGAGCTCCGCCATGGGCCCGAAGACCGGATTCGTCCCGGCGTTGTTGACCAGGTAGTCGACCCGGCCGAACGCCTCCATGGAGCGCTCGACCGCCGCCGCCTGGTGGGCCTCGTCGTGGGCCTTGCCCGCGATGCCGACCACCCGGTCGGAGCCGAGCCGCTCCACGGCTTCCTTCAGGGCGTCCTCGCCCCGCCCGGTGATGACCACCCGGTCGCCGCGGGCGACGAACGCCTCGGCGATCCCGTAGCCGATGCCCCTGCTGGCGCCCGTGATGAGGGCGACCTTTCCGCTGTCCTGCACCGTCATGATGTCCGCTGCCCTTCGGATCGGTTCGGGATCAGTTGAGGGGTCCGCCGGCCACGTACATGACCTGGCCGGAGACGAAGCCCGCGTCGTCGCCCGCGAAGAAGGCGATGGCGTTCGCGACGTCCTCGGGACGGCCGACGCGCTGGACCGGGATCTGGGTGGCGGCCGCCGCCTGGAACTCCTCGAAGCCCATGCCGACGCGCTCGGCGGTCTGCGCGGTCATCTCGGTGACGATGAAACCGGGCGCGACGGCGTTGGCGGTGACGCCGAACTTGCCGAGCTCCTTGGCGAGCGTCTTGGTGAGGCCCTGGAGCCCCGCCTTGACCGCGGAGTAGTTGGCCTGGCCCCGGTTGCCGAGGGCCGAGGAGGAGGAGAGCGAGACGATCCGGCCGAACTTGGCCTCGACCATGTGGGCCTGGACGGCCTTCGCCATCAGGAACGCACCCTTGAGGTGCACGTTCATCACGATGTCCCAGTCGGACTCGCTCATCTTGAACAGCAGGTTGTCGCGGAGCACGCCCGCGTTGTTCACGAGGATCGTCGGCGCGCCCAGCTCGGCGGCGACCCGCGCGACGGCGGCTTCCACCTGACCGGCGTCCGACACGTCGCAGCCGACGGCGAGCGCGGTGCCCCCGGCGGCGGTGATCTTCTCGACCGTGTCCTTGCAGGCCGCCTCGTCGAGATCGAGTACGGCGACGGCACGGCCCTCGGCCGCGAGGCGTACGGCGGTGGCGGCGCCGATGCCCCGTGCCGCTCCCGTCACGATGGCGACGCGCTGCTCAGTGGTGGACATGCTTGGTTCTCCTCGCCCTTTGGATAGCGGCTCAGCGGACATCGGAGCGTTTCCCCGCCGGTCCCTGCCCATCCCTGACAGTCCCCGGCAGTCCCTGACAGGGAGACTCCCGATTGCTGAGCAACCGCTTAGTACCTTCAGCAGTCGAGACGCTAGAAGCCCTGGCACCCGGTGTCAACGGCGCACGCCCCGGCGGGCCGCACGTCACACCGGGCGGGAGCACCCGCCGTTGTGCCGCGAAGGTCCGCCGGGGCGCGGATCAGCGCACGAGGAGGTCGAGCAGCCGTTCCACCTCACCGGCCGGGTCGGTGGTCAGCCCGCTGTGCACCGCGCCGGGCTGGACGACCGTGGAGCGCGGGGCGATCAGCCAGCGGAACCGCCGTCCGGCGTCGTCGCCCGCCGCCTGGCCGGCCCCTTCACCACCGCCGCAGACCCCTTCGACGGCGCGCAGGGCGGCCCGCACCCCGACGACGTCGGCATGCGGGTCCAGCGCCTTCAGCTTCGCCTCGTCGAGGTGCGTCCGGGCGGCCACGAACGAGTGGGCCCGGCAGTAGACGAGCACCCCGGCGTTGAAGCGCTCCCCCCGCTCGACCCGTGGCACGACGCGCAGCAGCGCGTACTCGAAGACATCGCGCCGCGTCATCGGCCGGCCTCCTCGCCGGTACGGGCGGCTGCCGCGGCGCGGTCGTCGCCCGCGGCCCCCTTCGGCCGGGGCGGCAGGCGCTCGGTGAGCCAGCCCGGGGCCTGGGAGGGCCGGGTCGCGGTCGGCGCGTCCAGCGTGATCCGCTCATGGATGGTGGCGGCCCGCGCGAGCAGCGGTGCGACGTAGGCCCGGCGCACCTCGTCGGCGGAGTCGAAGCCGGGCTCGTCGGCCAGCCACACGTCCGGCACATCGGCGGCGACCTCGGTGAGCAACTCCTCGGTGACCAGCGGGGCGAGCTCGGCGGCAGCGGCGGCGATGTCCGGCCCGAAGGGGGCCAGGACGTGGTCGGATGCGTTGTACGGCTTGGCGGCGGAGGCCTGGGCGCCCGGCCAGTTGTGGTGCCAGATCATGGTGGCGCCGTGGTCGATGAGCCAGAGGTCGCCGTGCCAGACGAGCAGGTTGGGGTTGCGCCAGGAGCGGTCCACGTTGTTGATCAGCGCGTCGAACCAGACGATCCGCCCGGCCTCGGCCGCCCCGACCTCGTAGGCCAGCGGGTCGAACCCGAACGAGCCCGGCAGGTAGTCCATCCCGAGGTTCAAGCCGCCGCTCGCCTTGAGCAGCTCCTGCACCTCCTGGTCCGGCTCGGCCAGCCCGATGACCGGGTCCAGCTCGATGGTCACCAGCTCCGGCACCCGCAGCCCGAGCCGACGGCCCAGCTCGCCGCAGATGACCTCGGCGACGAGGGTCTTGCGGCCCTGTCCGGCACCGGTGAACTTCATGACGTACGTGCCGAGGTCGTCGGCCTCGACGATCCCGGGGAGCGACCCGCCCTCACGCAGGGGCGTGACATAGCGGGTCGCTACGACTTCTTCCAGCACTTTCCCAGGTCACCCATCTCTTCGGCTCTCTTCGGCCTTACCCTCCGCGGACGGACGGCCTCTCCTGGACGCGGAGGCAGGCATCACCGGCCGACGGCGCTGGGGGAGCATCTGCGGAGTCTCGGGCGACGAGCCGGCCCCCCACTCCCCCGGGCAGGCCGTCGACGGTGCCGCGCCCCTCGCTGCCGGCTTCCGGCATGAAGTGAGCATAGTAACCGAGGGTGATCGGTACCAGCGGGGTCGGTGCCCGGGGCGACGGTCGGCGTCGGTGCCCGGGACGAGACGGCCGGCGTCCCGGGCTGGACTTGCCGCCACCGGCTGACACCTGCCTCGCGCCCTGGCTATCGTCAGGGCACGTCGGGACAGGGAGGTGGCCCGTGCGCGGTGCCGTCAAGGGCGCATCGCTCGCCGGAATCGCGGCCGCCGTGGCCGTACTGGCCTCGCTCGCGGCCAACGCCGCCACGTCGCAGGACCGTTGGCCCAGCGTGCTCGACCGCGTCCGGCAGCAGCCCTGGTGGTGGGTCGCCGGACTCGCCGTCGCCGCGATCCTCGTGGCCGTCGTCCTGGCCTGGCGGCAGGAGCGGCCCGCCGCGGCCGGTGGCGATCCGCCCACCCCGTCCGCGCAGACCGTTCCGGACTGGGTGATCGACCGCACCGAACGGACCCGCACCGTCAAAGCGGTGTGCCGTACCCGGCGCGGCAGTCGTACCGTCGCCATCACGACCGCCCTCGACGGCGCCGGCGGCTTCGGCAAGACGGTCCTCGCCCGGGCGGTGGCCGCGAGTCCGCGCGTACGGCGGCACTTCCGCGGCCGGATCTACGTCGTCACGATCGGCCGTGACGTGCGCGGCCGGGCGGCGATCGCCGCCAAGGTGGCGGAGGCCACCCGCTTCGTCACCGGCGACACGACGGCCTTCGACGACCCGGGACTGGCGGGCGACCACCTCGGCCGGCTCCTCGACCACCGTCCCCGCACCCTGCTCCTCCTCGACGACGTCTGGGACGCCGAACAGCTGGCCCCCTTCCTGCGCGGCGGCTCCCGGTGCGTCCGCCTCGTCACCACGCGGGTTCCCGGCGCCCTGCCGCGCGGCACCGAACGCGTCCGCGTCGACCAGATGTCCCCCGACCAGGCCCGCGCGGTCCTCACCTGGGACCTGCCCGCGCTCCCCGAACCCCTCGTCCGCGACCTCCTGGAGGCGACCGGACGCTGGGCCCTGCTCCTGCGCCTCACCAACCGGCTGATCAGCAGCCGGATCGCCACCGGCAGCGATCCGGAGGACGCGGCGGCGGAGACCCTGCGCGGGCTCGTCGCGCACGGCCCCGCCGTGGTCGACTCCGACCCGGCCACGCTCGACCTGGACGACCCGGCCCGCCGCGCCCAGGCCGTCCGGGCCACGGTGGAGGCGGCCCGGACCCTGCTGCCGCCCGCCGGTGGCCGGCGCCTCGGGGAGCTGTCCGTCTTCGCGGAGGACGAGTCGATCCCCGTCCCGCTGATCGCCCGCCTGTGGGCGGCAACGGGCGGTCTGACGGAGGACGAGAGCCGTACGCTCTGCGCCGCGTTCGACCAGCTCTCGCTCATCTCGCTCACCCCTGACCACGGCGGCCGCGTAGCGATCCACGACGTGCTCCGCGACTATCTGCAGAAGGAGTTGGGCACACCGGCCGCGACCGCACTGCACGGCACGCTCGCCGACGCCTTCGGTCCCAGCCCCTGGCAGTCGTCCGAGGGATACGTGCTCGACCACGCCATCGAGCACCTGCTTGCCGCAGGGCGGACGGATGACGCGGAGCGCGTCGCGAGCGACCTGCGCTGGATCGAGGCCCGACTTGACCAGCACGGCCCCCTGGCGGCCTGGGCCGACCTGTTCGACGTCCCCACGGGGCACGCGGCCCGGCTCGCCGACGACCTCACCCGCACCGCCCATCTCCTCACCCCGACCAACCCTCCCGAGCTCCTGACGAACGTCCTGTACAGCCGCCTGGCGTCGCTGCCGCTGTGGCTCGACAGGGTCGCGGCACGGCAGGCCGCCCACGAGATCGAGGGCCGACCGCTGCTGCGCAACCGCGCTGCCCCGCCGGACCTGCCCGAACCGGCGCTGCTCCGCACCTTCCTCGGCCGCACCGGACCCGTGTGGTCCCTGGGGGTCCGGTCCGACGGCAGGTCGCTCGTCGCCGTCGCAGCCGACGGGATGGCCCGGGGGCTCGACCCGGAGAGCGGCGGCGATTTCACCCTGGACGTCCGGGGACCCGGACGCTTCAGGGTCCTCGCGGTCGCCCCGTGCGGCACCCAGCTGGTGACGGGCGGGCCGGGCCGTACCTTCCACACCTGGACCCTTGACCGGGCCACCCCGCCGATGCGGACCCTCGGGCCGGTCGGAGGCCGCAGGGCGTCGGTGCGGGCCCTGGCGGCCTCCAGGAGCCGGATCGCGGTCGTCGCCACGGACGGCACTCTGGAGGTGTGGGACTGGGCCGGGAACCACCTCGCCGGGAACGTCCAGCAGAGTGACGAGCACACCTGTGTGGCGTTCTCCCCCGACGGTGTGTGGCTGGCCGTCGGCAGCCGCCGACAAGTCCGGCTGATGTCCGGGGACCTCGCCCGGGTGCAGGACCGCGGATCCACCGACGGCGCTCCGGTGAACGCCATCGCCATCGCGCCGGACGGCAGCTGGATCGTCTCGGCCGAGGCGAACGGCGTTCTGCAGATCTGGGACGAGACGCCGCCCCACGACAGGTCGCGGATCTCCGCGCACCAAGGCCCCGCCACCGCGGTGGCCATCTCGCCGGACGGCACATGGCTGGCCAGCGGCGGCGAGGACGGCACCGCCGCGGTCTGGGACCGGCGGACACGGGAGTGCCGCGCCCGCTACACCGCCCACAACGGCCCGGTCCACGCCGTCGCGGTCACACCGGACGGCCGCCGGGTCATCAGCACCGGGGAGGACGGAACGGTCCGGGTCTGGGACAGCAGAGGGCCCGAGCGAATCCGCTCCGGCGACGGCGAGGGCATGCGAACGGTCACCAGCGTCGGCGACGCCGGGCGGCTGGCCGTCGCCCACCGCGACGGAAGCACGCGGCTCTGCGACCACTACGGTGACACCTGGAGCAACCCTCTGTCGTCCCGTCAGGGGGAGTACCGAGGGCCGGTCGCTTTTGCGCCGGACGGCAGGTGGTACGGGGCGGGCCACCTGCTCGGTGTCGAGATCCGGACCATCGACCAGCCGGTGGCCGTGGACCCCGCCGTCCTTCCGCTGGGCCCCTCGACCACCGCGCAGGCTCTCGCCGTCGCCCCCGACAGCAGTTGGCTCGCCGTCGGGGACTCCGCCGGAGCGCTCCAGCTGTGGAACCGTCTCTCGGAGACCCGGACCGCCACCGTACCGGGCCCGTGGGGTGCCGAAAGCCGGGCGCACACCCTTGTCGTCGCGCCCGACGGGACCTGGCTGGCCGTGCTGCGCCACCGGTCCGGCCGGACCGGTACCGAGTCCCTGGTGCAGGTGGTTCGTCTCGCGGGGGACCGCGCCCCCGCCCACCACCCGGTCCAGATCCGGCTCAGCGAGAAACTCACCGGCCTCGCGGTCACGCCCGACGGCAGCCGCCTCCTCACCACGTCCCTGAGCGGAGAGGTCAGCCAGTGGGATCCGCTCGCCGGCGAACGCCTGTCCACCGTCGTCGACCCGGACGGCCCCGTCAACGGCCTCTCCGTCTCCCCCGACGGCAGGTGGATCGCCACCGCCGGCTCCATGCTCCGCGTCTGGGACGCCGTCGACGACCGGACCGTCGCCGGTGTCCGCGCCGAGACGCCATTGACTTCCTGCGCCTGGCTGCCCTTCGGCCGCGGTCTCGTCGCCGTCGGTGAACGCGGCCTGTACTCCCATGAGTTCTGGCCCTGAGGTCGCGTCCTCGGGGGCACCGAGCCGGACGGAGATCGTCCGTCAGCCGCCCGAGGGGGCCGGCGAGGACGGCTCGGGGGACCTGGCGCACATCTCGCCGTATTCGGGATACCCGGGACAGGCCACCGGTGTACGGCGCGGCCGTCGGCGTGAACATCGCGGTCGCGGGGCACGTACCTCTGACCGACGTGCCCGAGACGGGGACACCGACGAAGGGAATGCCGCGATGAGCGCAACGCAGGAGCACCGGAGCCTGCTCGGACGCCGTACGGTCGTCGCCGCGGTGGGAGCGGCGGGAGCGGCTGCCGCCCTCACCGCGTGCGGCGGATCGGACGACGCGGGAGGCTCCGACACGGTCGAGCAGCCCGGGAGCGGGGGCGACAAGCAGGGCGGTGCGGTGCTCGCCGCCACCGCCGACATTCCGGAGGGCGGCGGAGTGGTCTTCGCGCAACAGAAAGTCGTGGTGACCCAGCCGAAACCGGGCGAGTTCAAGGCGTTCTCGTCCACGTGCACCCACCAGGGCTGCGCGGTCAAGGACGTCTCGGCCGGAACGATCACCTGCCCCTGCCACAACTCCACCTTCGACGCCGCCACGGGCAGCCCGACCGGCGGGCCCGCCACGCAGCCGCTGCCCGCCCGTGAGATCACCGTCGAGGGCGACTCGATCAGGCTGGCGTAGCCGCCCCCTGCCTGCGCGGCCGCTTCCAGTTGCCGAGGACCGCGTCCGTCGTGGTGACGGTGGCGACCAGGGCGAGGGTGTTACGGACCATGGCGGGGGTGTACTCGGCGGGCACCCCCGCGATGGCGTCGGCCGGGACGACGGCCGTGTAGCCGAGGTTGACCGCGTCGAAGACGGCGTTGGGGACGGCGATGTTGGCCGATACGCCGGTGACGACGAGCGTGCGGCAGCCGAGGTTGCGCAGCAGCGGGTCGACGTCGGTGCCGGCCAGGGGCGACAGTCCGTGCAGCCGGCGGACGACGAGGTCCTCGTCGGCCACCTCGATGGGGGGCGCGACCCGGACGGCGGTGCTGCCGGTGTGCTGCTGGACGGGCAGCCGGGCGGCGGCGTGGAAGAGCCGGGCGTTGCGGTTGCCGCCGCGACCGTCGGGGCGGCTCTCGGCGACCGCGTGCATCACCTGGACGCCGCTTTCGTGGGCGGCGGCGACGAGACGGGCGATGTTGGGCAGCGCGCCCGACGAGCGGGCGATGGCGGCGAGTTCGGGCAGAGCGCTGTCCGGCCCCACGACGCCCTGCTGGCACTCGACGGTCAGCAGGACGGTGGTGGCGGGGTCGAGCAGCGCGGCGAGCCGCTCGTGTGATTGCCTCGACGGCACGGGCACTCCTGTCCTGGGGACGGGTTTCGCGGGCGGGCCGGGCGCGCGAGAGTAGCGGCCATTGCTTCACGAAGGAAGAGCGTCCATGATTTCTGACACCCAGTCAGACAGCGGCGGAGAGGGCGACCATGACCGACACCCAGCGACGAGGCCGCCGGATCATGATGACGCCCGAGGAGCGGGACGCCTTCCTCACCGAACAGCGCACCTGCCGGGTGGCGACGCTCGGCCCGGACGGCGCACCGCACATCGGAGCGCTGTGGTTCGTCTGGCACGGCGGCTCCCTCTGGCTGTACTCGATCACGCGCAGCCTGCGCTGGTCCCAGCTGCGCAAGGACGCCAGGATCGCCGTGGTCGTGGACGACGGCGAAGGGTACGGGGAGCTGCGCGGGGTGGAGCTGACCGGCCGGGCGGAGTTCGTCGGCGAGACGCCCCGCACGGGCGAACCCTGCCCCGAACTCGTCGAGCCGGAGCGGCTGTTCCCCGTGAAGTATTTCGGTATGACGGAGATGCCGCACGACGGACGGCACGCGTGGCTGCGGCTCACCCCGGAGAAGCTCACCTCCTGGGACTTCCGCAAGCTCGCCGACCTCACCTGAGCCCGGGCCGGCGCCCTGGCCGTCCTCGTCGGGGCGGCCCTCACCCAGAGCCGCCCCCGCCGGGTCGCCGCAGCGGAACCGGAGGGACAGGCGCCCGGAGCGCACCCTGCCCGTCTCAGCCGTAGCTGACCGGCCGCGCCGGCCCCGCGGCGGCGGCCACCGCGTCCGCCAGGGGCCCGATGTCCGCCTCGGTCAACGGGGAGACGGTGAGCCGCACCGCCTGGGGGGTGTCCAGCCGGAAGCGGGCGCCCGGGGCCACCGCCCAGCCCGCGTGGAGCAGCCGGGTGACGGCCCCGGTCTCGTCGCTCACGGGCACCCACACGTTCATCCCGCTGCGGCCGCGGGCGACCACGCCGCGCTCCGCGAGGGCGTGGACGAGGGCGTCCCGGCGGCCGGCGTAGGACCGGGACACCGCACGGGTGTCGACGGCGCCCGAAGTCCACAGCTGGAGCACGGCGCGCTGGAGCAGCCGGCTGACCCAGCCGGGGCCGAGCCGCTGCCGCCCCGCCACCCGGTCGACCGTGACGGCGTCCCCGGTGAGCGTGGCGACCCGCAGATCCGGGCCGTACGCCTTGGCCGCCGAGCGGATGAAGGCCCAGTGGGCCGTCGCCCCGGCCAGCGGATGCAGCGGCAGGTCGACGATGGCGTGCCCGTGGTCGTCCTCGATCAGCAGCACCTCGGGATGGCGGGCGAGGACCGCGCGAAGCTCCCCGGCGCGCCGGGCGTCCAGCGACGCACCGGTCGGGTTCTGCGCCCGGCAGGTGACGACGAGGGCCCGCGCCCCGGCCCGCAGCGCCCGCTCCACATCAGCGGCCAGCGGACCGGAGTCATCCACCCCGACCGGTACGGCACGGAGCCCCAGCGCCGGTACGAGGTCGAGCACGCTGCCCCAGCCGGGATCCTCCACCGCCACCGCGTCGCCCGGCCTCAGGTGCGCCGCGAGGACCCGCTCGATCGCGTCCAGGGCGCCGGACGTCACGGCGAGCGGCCCGGCGGGCACCCCGTCGGCGTCCATCGCGGCACGGGCGTACGCGGCGAACTCGGCGACCACCGGGGGCTGCCCGTACAGACCGTGGCTCTCCGCGTCGGCAGCCGCGGCCGCGGCGAGGGCCGGCCCGAGGTCGGGGAGCAGCTCCGGATCGGGATTGCCCTCACCGAGGTCCCGGACGCCCGGCGGCGCCTCGATCCGCAGGGATCCGCGCGAGGTGCTGGCCGGGGCGGGCCGCACCCGGCTCCCCCGGCGGCCCGCTGTCTCGATCACCCCGCGCTCGCGCAGCGTCCGGTAGGCGGCCGCGACGGTATTGGGGTTGACCTCCAGGCTCGCGGCCAACTCCCGCATGGGGGGCAGCACATGGCCCGGCGGGAGGTCTCCGGAGCCGACCCCGCGCTCGATGCTGGCGGCAATCTCCGATGCGCGCCGCCCACTGATCCGATACTCTCCTAGCACAAACGATAGTATGCACTAGTGCAATGGAGTTCAGCAAATGCAGCACACCACAACGCCCGACAGCGCGGGACAGGGCGTCGCCGCCCCCTACCTGCCCACCGACCGTACGGTCCCCACCCGGTCCAAGGACCGCGCCTCCTACGACCGGGAGCTGGTCCACTCGATCCTCGACGAGGCCTACCTCTGCCACCTGGGCTTCGTGCGCGACGGCGCCCCGGTCGTCCTGCCGACCCTCTTCGGCCGGATAGGCGAGCGTCTGTACGTCCACGGCTCGACGGGCTCGCGACCGCTGCGGTCGGCGAAGAGCGCCGATCCGGGGCTGCCGGTCTGCCTGACGGTCACCCGCGTCGACGCCCTCGTACTGGCCAGGTCCGCCTTCCACCACTCGATCAACTACCGCTCGGTGGTGGTGCACGGCACGGCCGTGACGGTGACCGACCCCGAGGAGCGGCGGCTCGCCCTGGACGCGATCGTGGACCAGGTGGTGCCCGGCCGCTCCCAGGACTCCCGGCCGGCCGACGCCAAGGAACTCGCCGCGACGGCGGTGATCCGGCTGGACCTGAACGAGGTCTCCGCGAAGGTCCGCTCCGGCGGGCCCAACGACGAGCCCGAGGACAGCTCCCTCCCCCACTGGACCGGCATCGTGCCGCTCACCGGGGGCTACGCGGCGCCGGTCCCCGCGGACGACCTCGATCCCGCCATCGGCGTACCGGACTACCTGTCAGCGCTCTGACGGAAGCCGTCCCACCGCGCTCCGGCAGAGGCCCTCACACCGCCACGGCCTGCTCCCGGCGGGCGGCCGCCGCGCCGCGTGCCTCCGCGAGGGCCAGTCCGGCCACGGCGGTCAGCAGGAGCAGCGTGCCGAAGACGGTGGCCGCCGTCAGCCGCTCCCGCAGGACGGTGACCGCGATGAGGGCCGCGCTCACCGGCTCCAGGAGCATGATCACGGAGACGGTGGCCGCTCGGACGGCGGCCGCTCCGGCGAAGTACAGCGCATAGGCGAGCGCCGTGGGGACCGCCGCCACGTAGACCATCAGCCACAGCACCTGCCCGGTCTCGGCGGTGTGCGGCACCAGTCCCTCGGCCAGGGCCATGGGCAGCAGACCCACCGCTCCGATGCCGAACGCCCAGGCGCTGGTGGTCAGCGCGTCACCGCCGCCGCCGTCCCGCCCGAGCCACCGGGTGAGCAGGGTGATCGCCGCGTACCCGGCGGCGGACACCAGCGCGAGCAGCACCCCGGCCGGCACGACGTCGCCGCCCTCGCCGCCCAGGACCAGCACGGCGAGCCCGGTCAGCGCGCCGGTGACGGCGGCCAGGCCGCCCCTGCCGAGGCGTTCGCCCAGCAGCAGGCGCGCCCCGAGGGCGATCAGGACGGGCCCGGCGCCGAGCGTCACGACAGTGCCGACGGCGAGGCCGGTGATGTTGACCGCCGCGAAGTACGCGCTCTGGAACACGGTGAGCCCGACGCCGGTGCCGAGGATGCGGAGCAGCCGGCGGCGCCGGGGCTCGGGCTCCCGCGGCGCGCGGCGGGGGCGCAGCGCGAGCGCCCCGGCGAGCAGGACGAGCCCGCCCGCGCAGCGCCAGAAGGACAGGGCGAGGGGGCCGAGATCGCTGACCCGGAAGATCAGGGACGCGGCCGCGCCGGCGGTGCCCCAGGCGACTCCGGCGACGACGAGATACAGCATGCTCCGCCCGACGGGCAGCGCGGATGCGACAGGGATGGACATGTGGCTTCTCCGGAAGAAGAACAGGGTGGTGGGTCGCTCGGCTCCGCACGCGGGCAGCGACGAACCGCTCGGGGACTGCCCGAGCCCGGTCTTCGTCAGGAGTGGCCGCGCGCGCTAGGCGACAGGCGGCGGCAGCACAGTCAGATGCATGGTCAGCACACTAACGGGGGGCGCGGCCGCCGGACAACTCGCCCTCGACCGGCCCGGCCACCGCCCCGGTGCCGGCCCCGGCCGCGACCGGGCCCGAGGGCGACTTCGGCGCGGCGGACTGGGCGATGAACGCACCGGTCAGGACAACGAATCCGCCGATGAGCTGCGGCGCGGAGAGATGCTCGCCGAGGAGCACCCAGGCCAGTCCGGTCGCGATGACCGCTTCGAGGCAGGCGACGACCCCGGCCACCTGGGGCGAGAGCATCCGGACCGAGACGACCCCGGTGACGTACGCGAGGACGGTGGCGAGCAGCACGATCCAGCCGAGCAGCAGCCAGGCGGGGACCTCGTTGCCGTTCATGCCCGCGCTGCCGCCGAGCAGCGCCCAGTCCATGCCCCAGGGGCGGGCGACGACGGTGAGGACGGCCGCGCCGACGATCAGTCCGTACGCGATGACGCCGACGGGGTGCGGAGGTTCGGCGTGCTTGCCCTCGCCGTTCGGGGCGTCCTGCCCGCCGTGGTCGGAGAGGACGAAGTACCCCACCTGGCAGCAGGCGGCGCCGAGGGCCAGCAGCAGTCCGAGGAGATCGAAGCTGAGCCCGGCCCAGACCTCGACGACGCACGCGAGCCCGCCGACCGCCAGCACCACCCCGACGGCTGCGGCCCGGGTGACGGGCCTGCGCTGCACGAAGCGGACCCAGCCGAGGACCAGCGCGGGCGCCAGGTACTCGACCAGAAGCGCCACGCCGACCGGGATACGGGAGATCGACGCGAAGTAGAAGGCCTGCACCCCGGCCACCGCGAACAGGCCGAACCCGGCGAGCAGGGCGGGGCGTTCCGTTACGAGATTCCGGTGGCGCCAGGCGACCGGCAGCATGATGACTGCGGCGCCCGCGACGCGCAGCCAGACCACGTGCAGCGGGTCGAGCCCCGCCTCGATCAGCGGCTTGGCCGCCACTCCCGAACCGCCGAACGCAAAGGCCGAGAGCAGGGCGAGGCCCAGCCCGGCGCTTCTGCCCTGAAACCCCGAAGACGCGTGCATCGGCACATCATGGCAGTAGTCGACAGCACCGTCATCCCCGTGACACCTGTCGAGACGGAGCCCCCGCCGCGCCGCCGCTCCTCGGCCTCGAACACGGCCACGAACACGGTCACGCGCCTGACTCCTCGGCCGCGAACACGGTCACGCGCCTGGCTCCTCGGCCGCGAACACGGTCAGGGGCGGGACTCCTCGGCCGTGAGCACGGTCACCCGGCCCGCCAGCCACCGCGCGTCCACGCCCCCGCGGGCGAGCACCTCCACCGCCCGCGAATCGGCGTCGGCCGCCAGCGCGGCGAGCAGATCGAGACCGGCGGCCCGCGCCTCGCCGCGCGACGCCGCTCGGTACAGCGCGTCGTCCAGCGCGGCCAGCGCCGCGGGCGACCAGCCGTCTGCGGCCGGGTCGCGCACCACGGGAACGGCCCCGGAGTCCTCGACGGAGCCCTGCCAGCGGAGCCCGTAACCGATGCTGCGCTGGACGAGATAGCCGAGCACCCTGGCCAGCTGGGGCCCGCCGTCGAAGGCCTCGCGGACCGCGGGGTCCGTCTCGATCAGCGAGTGGAGAAGGTGGGCGGTGTCGATCTGGCGGTCCCCGTCGCGCAGCGCACGCCTGCGCGCACCCGTCAGCACCGATGCCAGTTCGTCGGTGAAGCGGGCATCGGCTTCGGGATGGTTCGGTGCGGGCTGTTCGGGGATCCGCGGCGTCCGGTTTTGCACACCTCTACCCCATCAGTCCCGGGGCCGAAAGGCATCCCCGGGGCGACCCATTGGGCATCCCACCGAAGTTGGGGACAGGAGTGCGGTCCGTCATCCTTGCGGATGAGATCGTGCCGGGGGACGCAACCATGGGGCCCCCGAGGCGCGCGCCGCCTTGCATCGCACGCCCCCGCGGCAACCGCAGGCCCCCACGCGCACGTCCCTCACGCCACACCGCACACGCTGGAAAGGGAGGGGAGGAACGGGTGTTCTGGATGGTCGCCCTGCTCGCCCAGGACGGGCTGCAGTACGTCTACCGCGTGTACGCACCCGACGACGCCCTGCCCGCCGATCTCTTCTGGGCGGCCTTCCACTGCCATGACGACGGCCCCCACCCCCGCGCGTCGGACCGCTTCGACGCCGCGGTGATCTGGCGGAACCGGCAGCCCCAACAAATCTGACGGTTCATCAATATTGAATGTTAGCGCGGCCCTCGCTACGTTCCGCGACACCGATACCGGACGAACCAGGGGTGGTCGCATGGCTGAAGTCAGCGCCGAGGCACGTATCGAGGCACCCGCCGCGAAGGTCTGGGACCGCCTGACGGACTTCTCGTCGTACGGGGAGTGGAACGCCACCCACACCAGTTTCCCCGGGGGCGGGCCGGCCGAGCTGAAGCTCGGGGCCTCCTACGAGGAGAACATGAAGCTCATGGGCTTCCCGGCCGAGGTGACCTGGACGGTCGACGCCCTGGAGGACGGCCGCCTGCTGGCGACCCGGGGGAAGGGCCCGATGGGGGTCAACCTGGCCATGCGGTACTCCCTGGCCCCGGAGGGCGACGCCACGACGATGCGCATCGACGGCGAGTTCACCGGCGCGGCGGTCTCACTGATGGGCGGCAAGCTCAAGGACTCCGCGACGGCGGCACTTCAGGAGTCGCTGCGCAAGCTGGGCGGGCTCGTCGCCCCGTGATCCACGCCCGCACCGGTACGTGAATCTCCTCGCGCCGTGATCCACGCCCGCACCGGTACGTGAAGGGCCCCGCAGAATCCGTTTCCGCGAGGCCCTTCACGTACCGCTTGCCGCGCCGCACCGTCCGCCGCGCACGGCTCAGTGCTCGTCGGCGAGGATCAGGTAGAGCTTCTTGCGTGCGTCGTTGATGACCGTCAGCGCCTTCTGCCGCTGATCGGCCGAGCCGGTCTTCCAGACCTGCCCGAACGCCTCCATCAGACCGAAGCCGGCCTGCCGGATCTCGTTGGCACCCTCCCAGTCCACACCGCGCCCGGCCTCCTCCCACGGAGCCTCGGGGCCGGTCTCGGCCTCGCTCCGCCCGGATTCGGTGAGCGTGAACAGCTTCTTGCCGCCCTCGCTGGCGCTGACGATCAGCCCCTCGTCCTCCAGCAGCTGGAGCGTCGGGTAGACGGAGCCCGGGCTGGGCCGCCAGGCCCCGCCGCTGCGCTCGCCGATCTCCTGGATCATCTCGTAACCGTGCATCGGGCGGTCCTTCAGCAGGGCCAGGATCGACGCCCGCACGTCACCGCGCCGCGCCCGCCCCCGACCTCCGCCCCGACCGCGTCCGCCCCCGAAGGGACCACCGCCGAACGGCGGCCCGAACGGCCCGAAGGCGGCCCGCCGGCCGTCGCCCTCGCCTCGACCGTGATGACCGGGCCCGTAGTGCCCCGGCCCCTGCTCGTATCCATGTCCGTGCCCATGTCCGCGTGAACGCATCTCTACGCTCCTTCCATCATTGACCTGTCGCGATGCGTCAACGATATATCGGAAACTATCGAATGACAAGAACGACGTAAGGAACGACGTAGGGACGGCAGGGATCCCCCGCGCCACCGGGCCACCCCTCCCCGCAATTGCCTTTCGCCCCCGGCCGCCGGGCGCTAGCGTTCCGGAGACGCGTGACCCCCACGGAGGAGAGACATGCCCGGTCGTCCGAGCGCGCGCTGACGTCGTAGGCCGGATCGGCCCGTCATCGCGTGCTGCCCTCAAGGTCGCGGCACAGCGAGCCCTTTCCCCGCCCGTTGCCCGGGCGCGCCTCCGCGCGCGGGGCTGCGGTTCTCGTTCGGCGACCCCAGAGGTTTCCTGTGCCCTCCCCTGCCTCCTCCGCCTCCCCTTCTTCTTCCTCCATGCCGTCGCGCCTGTGGCGGGACGGCGACTTCCGCCTGCTCTGGGCCGGGCAGACGGCCTCCCAGCTCGGCGAACACACGACGCTCGTCGTGCTGCCGCTCCTCGCCGTCCTGACGCTCGACGCGGGCGCGGGCCAGTTGGGCGCTCTCCGCGCGGTGGGGCAGGCGCCGATCCTGCTGCTCGCACTCCTCGCGGGTGCGTGGGTGGACCGGTGGCGGGCCCGCACGGTGATGGTGCTCACCGACGCCGCCCGCACCGTCGCCCTGGGCGCGGCCGCCGTGGCCGGACTCCTCGGGCTGCTCGGCCTGCCGACGCTGTTCGTGGTCGCGTTCACCGTCGGAGCCCTGTCCGTCCTCTTCGACGTGGCGTATCAGGCTTCCCTCGTACGGATGGTGCGGCGCGACCAGCTCGTCCAGGGCAACAGCGCGCTGGAAGGCAGCCGGTCCGCGGCGCAGATCGGCGGTCCCGCGCTCGGCGGTGCGCTGGTGTCGCTGCTGTCGGCGCCGGTCGCCACCGCCTCCGGCGCGCTGTTCTTCGCGGTGTCGTTCGTGTCCCTGCGGCGGATCCGCCGGTCCGAGGCCGCACCCGAGCGCGTGGCACCGGCCGGGGAGCACCCGGAACGAGCCGCCGGGGTCCGGCACCGGATCCACCAGGGCCTTCGCTTCGTGGCCGGAAACCCCTGGCTGCGGGCCGTGTGCCTCGCCTCGGCCGCCTTCCAGCTCTTCTTCGCGGCCACGATGACCGTCTACCTGCTCTTCCTCCCGCGCGAACTGCATCTGACGGGCGCCACCATCGGCCTCGCCCTCGCGGCGACCGGGCCGGGCGCGCTGCTGGGGTCCGTCCTGGCCGCACGGCTGCCGGGCCGGCTCGGCCACGGCCGGGTGCTCCTGTCGGCGGCGGCGCTCGGCAACGGGGCGCTGTTGTGCGTGCCGGCCCTGCACGGCTCCTCGGCCGCGACGGTTGTCGTGCTCCTCGCCGTCAACTTCGTCTTCGGGACCTTCAGCCAGTTGGTGAACGTCACGCTCATGTCGGTGCGGCAGGCCGTCACACCTGACGGGATGCAGGGACGTGCGGCCGCGACGATCACCTTCGTCGGGATGGGTCTCACCCCGCTCGGCTCGCTGCTCGGCGGCCTCCTCGCGCAGGAGTGGGATCTGCGCGCCGCCCTCCTGGTGACGGCCGCGGGCATGATGCTGTCCCCCGCCGTCATGGCGGCCTCCCCGCTCGCACGCCTGGGACGCTCGCCCGCCTGGGACGGAGACCCGCGAGATGACGCGCGCCACAGGGCCGCGCGCGAACCGGACCACCGTGAGCACCCCTGTACGGACAGCAGCCCGTCCTCGCCCGTCCGTCCGAGGACGCAGCCCCGGGACAGCGAGTCCGAAGCCCCGCCTGGCGACTCAGGTCACCCTTCCCCGGCGTCGCGGAGGCCTGGTACAGGTGGTGAGGTTTCACCCCCCGCGCCGGAAGAGCAGCCATGAACCAGGACAGGACAGCCGAGCTCACCCCCTTCACCATCGACCTGACCTTGACCTGACCTTCGAGGAAGCACGGCGACGCGCCGAGGTCGTCGCCGCACGGGGGCCCGACTGGGATCCGGTGGCCGCTCTCCGCAGCGAGAACGAGGCCCACGCCCTGCTCTACTCGGGGCTGGACGCCGATCAGCAGCGCACCTATGACCGGCTGGTGGCCGCCGGTGTCCTGCCGGACGAGGACCCGGGCCGTGCGGCTGCCCAGTGATCCGCAGGCGGACATCGCCCGCCGCGCCTGGGTGGCCTGCCCCGCCTGCGACGACACCGGCCACTGCGCGACCTGTGCGGACCGCCGCACATGCCGCGCGCACTGGCGCTATCTGATCTCCGACAACGGTCCGTTCCTGCACCTCCAGTGCCCCTGCTGCACGCACACCTGGTCGCTCGACACCCGCCCCGGGCGTACCCCGGCCGAGCTCAGGCCGGGGCGTACCGCTGGAGGGTGATCCCGCTGCGGAACGCCCTCGACTCCAGGAGCCGCAGCCGGGGCACCTCGTAGCCGTCGGGGAAGAGGCCCCGGCCGCGGCCCTGGACGGTGGGATAGACGAAGAGGCGGTACTCGTCGACCAGTCCGGCCGCGATCAGCGCGTGGGCCAGGGTGATGCTGCCGGTGAGGACGATGTCCTTGCCGCCCTCCTCGGCCTTGAGCCGGCGGACCTCCTCGACGGGGTCGCCCTTCAGCACCGTCGAGTTCTGCCACCCGGGGTCGGTGAGGCTGCTGGAGACCACGTACTTGGCCACCCGGTCGAGGTAGGCGGTGATACCCGTGGGGTCATCCGTCTGCAGCGGCCAGTAGCCCCGGAAGTCCTCGAACGTCCGCCGCCCGAGGAGCAGCGCGTCGGCGCGGTCGTCCTGGCGATGGCTCTCCTCCAGCACGTCGCTCATGTCCTCGCCCGCCTGGCCCTGCGGATCGAACCAGTCCGTGATCATTTCGACCGAGCCGTCGACGGTGATGTTCTGGGTGATCGCAAGGGTGCGCATGCCACTCTCTCCTGCTCCCGGGTGCGTACGCCCTCCAATGGAGAGTGCGTACGTTCTCTCCTCCTGGTGACTCTCCCGGGCCCGGGGAGTCATCGGTGACCGGCGGATCCCCGGCGGACGCGGCGGGCAGGGGCCAGACACCCGGAATTGGCCTTGGCCCGTCTCCGCACAGGCAATCTACGGTCGCCGCATGAGGATTCGTATCGTCGACGCGTTCACCGACCGCCCCTTCTCCGGAAACCCCGCCGGCGTGCTCCTCCTGGAGGGCGGCGCGTTCCCGGCCGCCGAACGCCTCTCGGAGATCGCCGCCGAGGTCAACCTCTCCGAAACTGCCTTCGCCCACCCGCTGCCGCCGGGCGGCACGGCCGACTGGGCGCTGCGCTGGTTCACCCCGGCCACCGAGGTGGACATGTGCGGGCACGCGACGCTCGCCACCGCCCACGTCCTGCACACCACGGGCCTGGCCACGGGCCCGGTGCGCTTCGCCGCACGCTGCGGGATCCTGACCGCGACCGCCCACCCAAACGGCTCCCTCACCCTCGACTTCCCCACCGCCCCGCTGGCCGAGGAGCCTGTACCGCACGGCCTGGCCGACGCCCTCGGGGCGGACCCCGTATCGGTGCACGACACCGGCGAGCACATCGGCGACCTGCTCGTCGAACTCCGCGACGAGGCGACCGTACGGGCACTCGCCCCGGACTTCGCCGCGCTGGTGGCCCACTCCCGGCGCGGGATCATCGCCACCGCCGCGGCCGAGGACCCCGCCCGGGGCTACGACTACGTCTCGCGGTGCTTCTTCCCCGGCGTCGGCATCGACGAGGACCCGGTCACCGGCAGCGCCCACACCGCGCTGGCCCCCTTCTGGTCGGCCCGCCTCGGCCGCGACGACCTCACCGGACTGCAGGCATCCGCCCGCTCGGGGCTGGTCCGCACCGCGCTGCGCGGCGAGCGCACCCTGCTGACCGGCACCGCGGTCACGGTGATCGACGGCGAACTGCTCACCACCTTCTGAACCCCGGAGCAGGCCCTAGGTGTATTGATCATGAGCGTTGTTGACGCCGGCTGGGCTCATGGCGAAGGCCCCCGTGTGTGGTGGAGGTGTCGAATCTTCACCGCACGGAGGCCTTCGTGTCCCACCGTAATGCCCGGCTGACCGTTCACGGCAGGCGACTGCTCGTCGACCGTGTCCGCTCTGGCCGTCCTGTTGCCGTACGTCGCCGCGGAGATGGGCATCTCCCGTCCCGCCGCCCACAAGTGGCTCCGGCGCTGGCACTGCGAGGGCGAAGGCGGACTCATCGACCGCTCCAGCCGCCCACACCGGACACCCCACCGAACCACTGCCGCAACCGAAGCCCGGATATGCCGCCTGCGCCAGGACCGCAAGCTCGGACCCGCACGACCCGGGCCGATCCTGGGGCTGCCCGCCTCGACGGTGCACCGTGTCCTCACCCGGCACGGCCTCAACCGCCTGAGCCTCCTCGACCGGCCCACCGGCCAGGTCGTCCGACGCTACGAGCGTGAACGCCCCGGCGAGCTGATTCACGTCGACGTGAAGAAGCTCGGCCGGATCCCCGAAGGCGGCGGCCACAGGACCCTGGGCCGCCAGGCCGGCCGCCCCCAGACCAACGGCAAAGCCGAACGCTTCAACCGCACCCTCGCCGAGGAGTGGGCCTACCAACGGCCCTACACCTCGAACGACGAGCGCACAGCAGCCCTGGCAGACTTCCTCCACACCTACAACCACCACCGCACCCACCGCACTCGGAGGCCACCCACCCATCACCCGCGTCAACAACCCTGCGGGTCAATACACCTAGGGCGTCGGCAGCCAGTCCACCCGCCCCGCGAGCAGGGCGTATCCGACGAACGCCCCGATGTCCAGGAGCGCGTGCGCGACGACCAGCGGGCCCACCCGGCCCCAGCGCCGGTAGAGGAGCACGAAGACGACGCCCATGACCAGGTTGCCGATGAAGCCGCCGATCCCCTGGTACAGGTGGTACGACCCGCGCAGTACGGAGCTGGCCACCAGGGCGGCCATCGGCGTCCAGCCCAACTGCCCCAGCCTGCGCAGCAGATACCCGACGACGATGACCTCCTCCACCACGGAGTTCTGGATCGCCGAGAGGATCAGTACGGGGAACTTCCACCAGACCTCGGGCAGGGATTCGGGGACGACCGTCAGGTTGAACCCGGTGGCGCGGGCCACGAGGTAGAAGGCGAGGCCGGCGCTGCCGATGCCGGCCGCGACCAGGGTTCCCCGGCCGAGGTCGAACCAGGGCCTGGCCCGGTCGAAGCCGATGGCCCGCAGGCCCGCCCCCTCCCGGATCAGCAGATGCGCGACCAACGCGACCGGCACCAGAGCCGTTGCGATCCCGAACATTTGCCATGCCAGATCAAGCCATGGACGGCCCGGAGCGTACGAGCCGTTGAGCGTCGCCGCCTGGTCCTTCAATCCTCCCGGTTTCGTCAGGGATCCGACAAAACTGATGAGAGCCGACACCGCGCTGGCCCCCAGGGAGAGCGCCAGGACCAGCACCACCTCGGACCGCAGGATCCTTCGTGACACGGCCTCTTGGGGAAAAGAATCAGCCACGCGCCCGGCCTCCACCTGTACACCTGCCTTTTGTTCTGCAATCGCGTCTCATCCCACCGACCGTCCCGCCAGGGTCTCGAATACAGGTACGAAGATCATGCGCGACAGGCCGGGGGACGACCACCATCGCTGATGGCCGGGTTCCCCTTTTCCTTGTGTGATCCTCAAGGAGGGGTACCACCGACTTGGGACGTCATAGCTTGCCCGACGGCTACGCGGCGGAGGGACGCCGGGGCCACCCGAGCACCCGGCGCCGGCGTCGTACGGTCGTCATCGCCACCCTGCTCGTCCTCGCCGTGGCGACGGGGACGGCGGTAGCGGCCAAGGGCGGCCTGTTGTCGTTCTCCGAGTCCTGCGAGGACTCCGCCGTGCACCTCTCCGTCGTCGCGTCCCCGGACATCGCCCCCGCCGTACGCTCCGTGGCCGAGCAGGCCCGCGCGGCCGAGGTGAAGGCCGACGGCCACTGCCTCGCGGTGGAGGTGCTGGCCCGCGACTCGCACAAGGTCGCCGAGGCCCTCGCGGCGGGCGACGCGGAACCCGACTTCCAGGTCTGGCTGCCCGACTCCGACCTGCGGCTGGAGCGGGCCAAGGGGCTGGGCGAGGGCGTTCCCGTATCCCCGTCCGATTCGGTGGCCTCCTCCCCGGTGGCCCTGGCCGTGGTGCCGTCCGCCTCACGGTCGCTGGGCTGGCCCGGCAAGACGTACACCTGGGCCGAGCTGGTCGCCGGAACCCTCGGTTCGGACCGGGTGCGGCTCGGCGCCGCGGACCCGGCGCGCAGCGCCACCGGGCTGCTGGCGCTCTCCGGCATCGGCGCCTCGTCCGCGCGGCAGGGCGGGGACAGCGACACCCGGGTCGCCCAGACCGCGAAGGTGCTCGCCGAGCGGATGTCGGACGGTAACGCCCGGGTGCTGGAGACCCTGGCGCGGAGCACGTCCGGGGCCGAGGAGGGCAATCCGAAGCGCAACCAGGCGGTCCTGATCTCCGAGCAGGCCGCTTTCGCGCACAACACGGAGGCGACCGGCGCCGGCAAGCTCGACCTCTTCTACCCCGAGGACGGAACTCCGCTGCTGGACTACCCGTCCGAGCTGGTGAACGGGCGCGGCTGAGTACCGCGGAGTCCCGCGCGGCCCTGCGCTTCATGAACCTGCTGGGCGACCCGGAGGCCCGGGCCACGTTCACCCGGCACGGATTCCGGGCCGGCGACGGGATCGCGAAGGACTCCCTCGTCGCGGCGGCGGGCGGCAGAAAGCCCCAGCCGTACGCCGGACCGGCCGCGGAGGCTCCCTCGGCGGAGGCGTTGCGGGAGACGCTCGGGATGTGGACGATCACCGTCCAGAACGCCCGGCTGACCACGGTGGTCGACGCCTCCGGCTCCATGGCGACCCTCGTGCCGGTGCCGGGCCGGAACCGGTCCCGGATGGACGTCACCAAGGAGTCGCTGATCCAGGCGCTGGGCCAGTTCACCCCGAACGACGAGATCGGGCTGTGGGAGTTCGCCCCCACGCTGGACGGCGAGAAGGACTGCCGGCGGCTCATGGAGACGAAACGGCTCGGCGATCAGGCCGAGGGCGGCGGCACCCACCGGGAAAAGCTCACGGCCGCGTTCGCGGGGCTGCGGCCGGTGCCGGGTGGTGCGACGGGGCTGTACGACACGACGCCGGCCTCGTACAAGGAGGCCCGGTCGACGTAAGTGAAGGGGGAGTTCAACGCCCTGGTGATCCTCACCGACGGCTCCAACCAGGACACGAACAGCGTCTCGCGCAGCGGGCTCGTAGCGGAGCTGAAGAAGCTCGTCGACCCGGAGCGCCCCGTCCCGGTCATCGCGATCGCGGTGGGCCCGGACGCGGACCGCGACGAGGTCGCCGAGATCGCCCGGGTCACCGGCGGCGACGGCTACGAGGTGAGCGACCCGGCGGAGATTCAGGCGGTGATCCTCCAGGCCATCATGGCGGCGGGCCAGAACGGCCGCGCCGCCCAGGAGTGACGGTTCCCGCAAACCCCCCGGGCCGCGCGCCGCACAGCAGTGACGGGGCCACGAGCCGGCCCGTCACTCCCCCGCGAGCCGCCGGCCCTCAGGGCGCCGGGAACCCCACCGGCCAGGTGTGGACCGGCTCCCCGGCGTGCATCAGCTCGGCGTAGCGGCGCGTCATGGCCGCGAGTGCCGCCTCCCGCCCGAGCCCGGCGTCCAGGGCCCGGTCGTACGTGGCGACCTGCCAGGAGGCCCCGTTGACGCGCCGCTTGCAGCGCTCCTCGATCACGCCGAGATAGCGGTCCCGGTCCGCGGGCTCGATGTGCCAGGCGTCCAGCCCGGCGGCGGCCAGCGGCAGCAGTTCCTCCAGCACCAGCTGTACGGCGGGGATCCTGGCCAGCCCGCCGGAGCGGCCGGACCGGGGCCAGAGCATCTCGGCCTCGATGCCGTGCCGGCAGGCCTCGGTGAAATTCTCCTCGGCGGCCTCGAACGGCAGCCGGCTCCACACCGGCCGCGACTCCTCGGCGAGCGCCCGCACGAGCCCGTAGTAGAACGCGGCGTTGGCGATCACATCGGTGACCGTCGGCCCGGCGGGCAGGACGCGGTTCTCCACCCGCAGATGGGGAACGCCGTCGGCGATCCCGTACACCGGGCGGTTCCAGCGGTAGACGGTGCCGTTGTGCAGGACCAGTTCGCCCAGCTCGGGCACCCCGCCCTCGTCGAGCACCTTCAGCGGGTCCTCGTCGTCGCAGATCGGCAGCAGCGGCGGGAAGTAGCGCAGGTTCTCCTCGAACAGCTCGTGCGCGGAGCCGATCCAGCGCTCCCCGAACCAGGTCCTGGGACGCACCCCCTGGTTCACCAGCTCCGGCGGCCGTACGTCGGTGGCCTGCTGGAACAGCGGCGGCCGGGACTCCCGCCACAGCTCCTTGCCGAACAGGAAGGGGGCGTTGGCGCCCAGCGCGATCTGGACGCCGGTGATCGCCTGGGCGGCGTTCCAGACGTCGGCGAACCGGGCCGGCGTCACCTGGAGATGCAGCTGCACCGAGGTGCAGGCCGATTCCGGGGCGATCGAGGGCGAGGTGCAGACCAATCGCTCGACGCCTTCGATATCCAGGGCGAAATCCTCCCCCCGGGCGGCCGCCATTTGGTCGTTGAGCAGGGTGTAGCGGTCCACGTCCGAGAGATTCGCGGACACCACGTCGTGCTCCCCCAGGGTGGGCAGGATTCCGATCATCACGATCCCCGCGTCCACCTCCCCCGCCTTGCGGTGCGCATAGGCGAGGCCGGTCCGCAACTCCTCCGAGAGCTGATCGAATACGCGCCCGCCGAGGCGGTGCGGAACGATATTCACTTCGAGATTGAACATCCCCAGTTCGGTCTGGAAATCCCGGCTCGCGATGCGCTGGAGCACTTGCTGGTTCATCATCCGGGGCATCCCGTCGGAGCCCGCGAGATTCAGCTCTATCTCCAGCCCCATCAGGTTCCGCGGCCGGTCGAACCTCCGCTCCGCGAGGAGTCTGCCCAGCCCCTCCAGGCACCGGTTGAGCTTCGTGCGGTATGCCTGTCGATCGGACAGGTCAAAGGCTCCCGCCACGACCTTCTCCCCCATCGAGGGGTCCTTCCTCCAGTGGGCGGCCCGCGGCCCAGGCCGCTCGCATCACGATCGATAATGCCCAGCGGGAGTGATCCGTAACGCCCCCACGGGCCTCCGATACCCGATAGTCTGGTTGAGGGAGACCGGAGGCACATTCGCACGGCATGCGGCACCGGGCATTTTCGGCCGGTGCATGCGTGGTGGAAACGCCGACGAGTTTCGGCCGTCCGTGCCACCGGAAGGGTGCCAGGTCGACACCGACCGGGTCAGATCAAATCATCAGGAATACCGCGATTCGAAGGCCGGATGACGCCTTGTGCGACATATCCCCGCCTGCTAGCGGAAACACTGTGTGAACACGCGTCATATAAACTCCGCTCAACGAGGCAGAGAGTTGATTCGACTCGCCCGTCACCGGCCTCCTCTGGCCCGCACGCCGACAGCGCCGTCTGCACCCGCCCAAGCTCCACCGTGTCTCCGAAGTGAGAGGCGACCCACTATGCCGCTGCATGTCCCCTCGGCTCCCGCGCCCGCCCTGCGCAGCGTTCTCGCGGCCATCGGTTCTCCCACCGCCGTCCGCGAAGCCCGAACCTCCGCCCTCCGGTCCGTCCAGGGACCGCTGAGCCCCGAACTACCGCTTCCCGTGCATGTGCTGGACCGGATCGCTCCCACCGGGGAAGCACCGCTGACACGCCTCGCGGCCTGGCGTTTCCTGATCCGGAGCGAGGGCCGCGCGGTCGCCGCGGCGGACACCGTGCTCACCCCGGACGGCTGGACATTCTCGCACTTCTTCGAGGGGCCCTACCTCGCCTCGACCGAGCTGGCCGTCCGGCAGGCGGAGGCGTCAGCCACCGGCTGCCAGGCGCGGCTGCTGTCCATCCCGGAGCTGTACATGCTCACCCTCTGGCTGCACGGCGACACCGAGGCCGATCCCGCCGGCGGGGTGCTCGCGCCGACGGACGTCCTGGTGCCCCTGGCGCCGGCCCCGCCGGGCATCGCCGCCCATCGACCGCACCGGGTCGCCGATCTACTGCCCGTCATCTCGCTGCGCGTGGCCCCCGGGCCGCTCCTCAGCTCGGCCTGACAGGCGCCGCCCCGGCACAGCGCCCCCGCGGCGACCCCGCACCGCCCGGACACCGGGCCGGCGCGAGGGGTCGCCGCGGGGGCGCTGTGCTGCCCACTCGGACTAGCCCCATCCGGCCACCCCGAACCACCCAAAGGGACAGTGCAGTTGCGGTGAACCGTCCGCGCGGGTGATGCGTCATGGGAGGAGTACGGGTGCTGCAGCGAAATCCCTGCGGAATCTTCCCCGTAGGGCAACACTGGGACCGGACCGACTGATACGGGGGCGGCCATGAACACCTCATCCAGCCGCACGACATTCGACTCGACGCAGCGAAAGAACCCATCCATGTGCCAGCACCAGCCCACCTGCCCCACCGCCGATTCACCCGACCGGGAGGCCGCCCGCCTGAGCGCCCACCACCCCGAACAGGGCTGGAGCCTCCTGTGCAACGGCGTCCTGCTCTTCGAGGACACCGGCGAACTGCTGCCCGACGGGCAGATCATCGCCCCGCACCGGCCGCTGGCAGCCGGCCGCGTGGTGAAGGCCGCCTGAGAGCGGCCGTACGGAAGAAGTCGTACGGAAAAAGGGGCCGGCCCGGAGAGAACTCCGCACCGGCCCCGACGCATGTCCGGCGCACGCCGCTCCCGGCGCACGCCCTACGACAGGCTGCCTCAGTCGTCGTACGCGTCCAGCGGGGGGCAGGAGCAGACCAGGTTCCGGTCGCCGAAGGCCCCGTCGATCCGGCGGACCGGCGGCCAGTACTTGTCCGCGGCGGACACCCCGGCCGGGAAGACGGCCTCCTCGCGGCTGTAGCCGTGGTCCCAGTCACCACCGAGCGCGGCGGCGGTGTGCGGAGCGTTGGCGAGCGGGTTGTCGTCCTTGCTCCACTCCCCCGAGGCGACCTTCTCGATCTCGGCGCGGATCGCGATCATGGTGTCGCAGAACCGGTCGAGCTCGGCGAGGTCCTCGCTCTCGGTCGGCTCGATCATCAGCGTGCCGGCCACCGGGAACGACATGGTCGGCGAGTGGAAGCCGTAGTCGATCAGGCGCTTGGCCACGTCGTCGATGGAGACGCCGGTCGCCTTCGAGATCGGGCGCAGGTCCACGATGCACTCGTGCGCGACCAGCCCGGCCGGGCCGTTGTAGAGGATCGGGAAGTGCGGCTCCAGCCGCTTGGCGATGTAGTTCGCGGCCAGCACGGCGACCTGAGTGGCCCGCTTGAGGCCCTCGCCGCCCATGAGACGGACGTACGCCCACGAGATCGGCAGAATGCCCGCCGAGCCCCACGGGGCGGCCGAGATCGGGCCCACACCGGTCTCCGGGCCCGCGGCGGGCTGGAGCGGGTGGTTGGGGAGGTACGGGGCGAGGTGGGCACGGACGCCGACCGGGCCGACGCCGGGGCCGCCGCCGCCGTGCGGGATGCAGAAGGTCTTGTGCAGGTTGAGGTGCGAGACGTCGCCCCCGAACTTGCCGGGCTTGGCGAGCCCGACCAGCGCGTTGAGGTTGGCGCCGTCGACGTAGACCTGGCCGCCCGCATCGTGCACCTCGCCGCAGATGTCGGCGACGTGCTCCTCGAACACCCCGTGCGTGGACGGGTAGGTGATCATGAGAACGGCCAGCTCGTCGCGGTGCTGCTCGATCTTGGCGCGCAGGTCCGCGATGTCGACCTCGCCGTCGTCGGCGGTCTTCACCACGACGACCTTCATGCCCGCCATGACGGCGCTGGCGGCGTTGGTGCCGTGCGCGGAGGACGGGATGAGACAGACGGTGCGCTGCTCGTCGCCGTTGGCCCGGTGGTACGCGCGGACGGCCAGCAGACCCGCGAACTCGCCCTGGGAGCCGGCGTTCGGCTGGAGGGACACCGCGTCGTAGCCGGTGACCTCGGCGAGGCGCTCCTCCAGCTCACGGATGAGGGTGAGGAAGCCCTGCGCCTGCTCGCCCGGGGCGAAGGGGTGCAGCGCGCCGAACTCGGGCCAGGTGATCGACTCCATCTCGGCGGTCGCGTTCAGCTTCATCGTGCAGGAGCCGAGCGGGATCATGCCGCGGTCCAGCGCGTAGTCGCGGTCGGCGAGCTTGCGCAGGTAGCGGAGCATCGCGGTCTCGGAGCGGTGCTGGTGGAAGACCGGGTGGGTCAGGATGGCGTCGGAGCGCAGCAGCGCCTCGGGCAGCGCGTCGGCGACCGTGGCGTCCAGCGCCTCGATGTCGCCCTCGGCGCCGAAGGCGGCCCAGACGGCGGAGATCTGCGCGCGGGTGGTGGTCTCGTCGCAGGCGACGGAGACGTGGTCGGCGTCGACGAGGCGGAGGTTGACCCCGCGCTCGCGGGCGTCCGCGACGATGTCGGCGGCCTTGCCGGGCACGCGCACGGTCAGGGTGTCGAAGAACGCGCCGTGCACGACGTCGGCCCCGGCGCTGCGCAGGCCGTCGGCCAGGATCGCGGCGAGGCGGTGGGTGCGCCGGGCGATCGTCCGCAGGCCCTCGGGGCCGTGGTAGACCGCGTACATCCCGGCCATCACGGCGAGGAGGACCTGCGCGGTGCAGATGTTGCTGGTGGCCTTCTCGCGGCGGATGTGCTGCTCGCGGGTCTGGAGGGCCAGGCGGTAGGCCTTGTTGCCGTCCGCGTCGACGGAGACGCCGACGAGGCGGCCGGGCAGGGAGCGGGCGAACTTCTCGCGGACCGCCATGAAGCCGGCGTGCGGGCCGCCGAAGCCCATCGGGACACCGAAGCGCTGGGTGGTGCCGACCGCGATGTCGGCGCCGAGCGCGCCGGGCGAGGTGAGGAGCGTGAGGGCCAGCAGGTCGGCGGCGACGGTGACGATCGCGCCGAGCTCGTGGGCCTGCTCGATGACGGGCTCGATGACGCGGACGGCACCGGAGGCGCCCGGGTACTGGAGCAGGACGCCGAAGACGCCGCGCTCGGCGATCTCGGCGGGGATGCCGTCGCTCAGGTCGGCGACGACGACCTCGACACCGGTGGGCTCGGCGCGGGTCTCGATCACGGCGACGGTCTGGGGCAGGGTGTCGGCGTCGACCAGGAAGACGCCCTTCTTCACCTTGCCGACGCGCCGGGCGAGGGCCATCGCCTCGGCGGCCGCGGTGCCCTCGTCGAGCAGGGAGGCGCCGGAGGTGGGCAGCCCGGTCAGCTCGGCGACCATCGTCTGGAAGTTCAGGAGGGCTTCGAGCCGGCCCTGGGAGATCTCCGGCTGGTACGGCGTGTAGGCCGTGTACCACGCGGGGTTCTCCATGACGTTGCGCAGGATGACGGGCGGCGTGAAGGTGCCGTAGTAGCCGAGGCCGATCATCGGGGCCAGCACCTGGTTGCGGTCGGCCAGCGAGCGCAGCTCGGCCAGCACCTCCGCCTCGGTGCGCGCCGAAGGAAGATTCAGGGCCTCCGCGCTCTTGATCACGTCGGGCACCGCGGCGGCGGTGAGCTCGTCGAGGGAGCCGTAGCCGACCTGGGCGAGCATCTTCGCCTGGGCCCCGGCGTCGGGCCCTATGTGGCGCTGCTCGAACGGAATACCCTGCTCCAGCTGGGAGAGCGGAGTGCGACGGGGGGTCATGGTGGAGGCCTCCTGGTCTGTCACGACCTGCGAGGGGCACCACGGCGCGGGTGCCCGAACGGCCTCCCCCTCTGTCATCTCAACCTGAGAGCTTCACCGGCCCGCCCGGGGGCGTGCCGACTTTCACCGTCGGTGAGGGTCGAGTCCATTCGGGCCTGCGCCCGCACGGATCCGCCCTGCTTTCCAGAGTGACCTCGTCCGTGCGGTACGGGGGCCTGAGAGATTCCGGGGAGGAGTTGCTCCTTCGGCGCCTCCGGATTCTGCACCGGAGGACTCTCCCGCACGGGGTCAGCAGCCACTGCCAGCCTACCAGCGGCCACCGCGCCGGAGCTCTCGAGTGGCCGACGCCACGGATCTGCACTTCTGTGGTGCTGGTGGGGCGACGGGAACCACCCTGAGCAGCCGCGACCAGTGGGAGGCACCGTGCAGACCGATATCGATCCGCGTCGCCTGATCGGCCGCAAGGCGTTCGATCGCAAGGGCGCCAAGATCGGAACGGTGGATGAGGTCTATCTCGACGACGCGACGGGTGTGCCCGAGTGGGCGGCCGTGCGCACCGGCCTGTTCAGCAGGGACGCCTTCGTCCCGCTGGAGCCCAGCGAGTTCGTCGAGGACGCGCTGCGCGTCCCCTTCGACCGGGCGTTGATCAAGGGCGCGCCGGACTTCGGCGTCGGCCGGCACCTCTCGCCCGAGCAGGAACTGCAGCTCTACCGGCATTACGGGCTGGACTCCCCGCCCACGGAGGATTCCGCGTCCGACCGGGACTTCGGCAGGCTGGCCGGCCAGGAGGAGTAGTCGGGCGCCTCGCGGACGAGCGGCAGCGGGTCGGCGGGGAGCAGCAGCGGATCGTCGATCCGGAACGTGAGCACCCGGCCGGGCGCGCTCCCCGGTTCCTCGAACCGTACGGTGACCCGGCCGATCCCGCTGCCCTGCACCCAGCCGTGCCCGTGCTCCTCGTGGTGCACATCGTGTCCGGCGGGCCAGCGCCGCGCGGCGAGCAGCTCCGCGCTGTCCGGCTCGGGCTCCGGAGCGGCTTCCTCCCCGCCCCCCTCCACCGGCGCCCGGTGCTCCTGGGTGCGCTGTGCCAGCTCCCGGGCGTCGGCGGCCTGGGCGAACAGGTCCTCCTGCGTGTAGTCGGCAAGCCCCGTGACGCCGACCCCGAGCAGCCGTACGCCGCCGGTGGTGTCGACGGACTCCAGCAGCCGCCCCGCCGCCTCGCGGACCACGGTGGGGTCGTCCGTGGGGCCCCTGAGCGTCTCGGAGCGGGTCAAGGTGGAGAAGTCGTAGCGGCGCACCTTCAGCACCACCGTGCGGCCCGACCGGTCGGCGGACCGCAGCCGCTCCACGCACCGTACGGCCAGCCGCTCCACCTCGGCACGCACCCGCACCCGGTCGTGCAGGTCCACGTCGAAGGTGTCCTCCACCGACACGGACTTGGCGTCCCGCTCGGCGACCACCGGCCGGTCGTCGAGCCCGAGCGCCATCCGGTAGAGCCCGTGGCCGTGGGCCTTGCCGACCAGCCGTACGAGCTCCGCCTCGCCCGCCTCTGCCAGGTCGTGGACGGTGGTCATCCCGGCGCGTCGGAGGTGGTCGCCCGTGGCCGGTCCGACCCCCGGCAGGATGCGGACGGACATGGGGGCGAGCAGCTCGCGCTCGGTGCCCGGCTCGATGACGAACAGCCCGTCGGGCTTGGCCTCCTCGGAAGCGATCTTGGCGAGCATCTTGGAACCGGCCAGTCCGACGGATCCGCTGAGGCCGGTCACCGCCCGGATGGCCGCCCGCAGCCCCTCGCCCGTCGCGCGGGCCGAGGCCGAGTCGTCCGCCGTCCCGCCGGCCTCCAGGTCCACGAAGGCCTCGTCCAGGCTGAGCGGCTCCACCAGGGGCGACAGCCGGCCCAGAAGCTCCATCACCTGGTCGCTCACCGTGCGGTACAGGGAGAAGCGGGGCACCAGGTAGGCCGCGTTCGGCGCCAGCCGCCGGGCCTGCGCGGTGGGCATCGCCGAGTGCACACCGAGGCGCCGGGCCTCGTACGACGCGGTGGCGACCACTCCACGCGGGCCGAGGCCGCCCACCACGACCGCCTTGCCGCGCAGACTCGGCTTGGCCGCCTGCTCCGCCGACGCGTAGAAGGCGTCCATGTCCAGGTGAAGGATGGTGGGCGCGGGTCTCACACCGTCGATGCTGCCCTATGGCACTGACAACGGGACGGTCCGGCGCCCCGTGGGGCGCCGGACCGTCCCGTGTCCGTCGTGCTGTCGCATCGTGCCGCTCGCCCGGGTGCTCAGCCCGCGCGGTTACGCCGCCGGGCCAGCTCGTCGGCGGGGTTGTGGCCGACGAGCGTCTCGCCGGTGTCGACCCGCTCGCCGTGCAGCTGCGACAGCGCCGCGTCCACGTCCCGCCAGACGACGCCGACCGCGATCCCGAAGACGCCCTGCCCGCCCTGGAGCAGGCTGACGACTTCGTCGGGCGAGGAGCACTCGTAGACCGTGGCCCCGTCGCTCATCAGCGTCATGCGCTCGAGATCCTGGAAACCGCGGGCCCGCAGATGCTGGACCGTGGTGCGGATGTTCTGCAGAGCGACCCCGGTGTCCAGGAACCGCTTGACGATCTTGAGAAGGACCACGTCCCGGAAACTGTAGAGACGCTGGGTTCCCGACCCGTAGGCCGGGCGCACACTGGGCTCGACCAGTCCTGTGCGGGCCCAGTAGTCCAGCTGGCGGTAGGTGATCCCCGCCGCCGCGCACGCCGTCGGTCCGCGATAGCCGATGTCGCCGGCATCGCTCGCCGCTGCCACGCCACCCGCTGCCACGGCTGCCGGCGCAGCCGGCTGCCTGATGGCGTGGTCGGCTCCACTGCCGTGCTGCGGATACGGCCCACCCGCCGCCGTACCGTCGCCGCTGCTTCTCACGCCGACCTCCGTCCTTGACCTGCCCACTCGAAGGTAGGCAGTCACTCGGGGTGCGTCAACGATCGCCACACTCGGCACGCCGAGTGATAATCACCCTGAGGGTGGTTTCCCGTGTCTCATTTCCGGGAAAGGCTTGTCGGATGCGCTGACGGCACCCCCTTGCGGGACGGTCACTGACTGTTCGTACCGAAGTCCTCCGGAGAGATCTGGTCGAGGAATTCGCGGAACTTCTCCACCTCGTCCTCCTGCTCGTCGGGGATCGCGATGCCCGCGTCGTCCAGCACGCCGTCACTGCCGTAGATCGGCGTGCCGGTCCGCAGGGCGAGCGCTATGGCGTCGGAAGGCCGCGCGCTCACCTCGACTCCGCTGGCGAAGACGAGCTCCGCGTAGAAGACCCCTTCGCGCAGGTCCGTGATGCGGACCTCGGTGAGCTCCTGGCCCACGGCCTCGAGCACATCCTTGAACAGATCATGGGTCAGCGGCCTGGCGGGAGCCATGCCCTGCTGGGCGAAGGCAATCGCGGTCGCCTCCCCAGGACCGATCCAAATGGGGAGGTACCGGTCGCCTCCCACTTCACGCAGGAGAACGATCGGTTGGTTGGAGGGCATTTCCACCCGGACACCGACAACGTCGAGCTCGTTCACACAGCAACCCTAGGACGTGCTCGCCATGTTTGGGTAGTCGGGCTCCGCCGAGGTCAGTGCAGACGGCCGCGCAGAGCGCTCTGCACGAGGGCCGCGTGCAGCCGTACGGACAGCTCGGCGAGCTCGTTCGCGGTGGCCTCGGCATGGGCTCTGGTCTGCGGATTACGGTGCCGGCGCAGGGGTGCGACCAGCTGCTCCACCAGGCCCGCCTCCCGGTCCGCTGAGGCCCGCATGGCCCGAAGGTGACGTGGTTCCAGACCGAAACGCCCCAGATCCGCCACCAGCTTGGCGACGGTCACCATCTCGGCGTCGTAGCCGCCCTCCGGGGACGGGACGATGAGCCCGTAGGACTCCCACTCGGTCAGCCGCTCCTCGTCGACCTCGGCGGCCGCGAGCAGCTCGGCCCGCCCGATCCGGGCGGCGGTCGCCGCGCCGGGGCCGGTCTCCCACACCCCGTCGGCGAGGTCCCGCCGCTCACCGGGCGAGGGCAGGACGGGCTGCTCCCCCCGGGCCAGCGCGTCCAGGTGCTCCCGGATGACCTTCAGCGGCAGGTAGTGGTCCCGCTGCATGCGGAGCACCTGCGCCAGGCGCTCCACATCACGCGGGGCGAACTTCCGGTATCCGGAAGGAGTGCGCTGCGGCTCGATGAGCCCCTCGGCCTCCAGGAACCGGATCTTGGAGATGGTGACTTCGGGAAACTCCTCGCGCAGCTGGATGAGCACCGTTCCGATGCTCATCGGGTGCGCTTCCGCGGTGGCGGTGCCGTGTCCGGCACCGCCTGTCGGTGTTCGCAGCATGGGCCTTCCTGGGGGTTCCCCCGGACGGAGTCCGGGGGCTGGTCACACGCCCCGCGGGCTCGCATAGAAGACCAGGCGGTACTTTCCGATCTGGACTTCGTCGCCGTTGGACAGCGGGACCGAATCGATGCGCTCACGGTTGACGTAGGTGCCGTTGAGGCTGCCGACATCACCCACGGTGAAGCTACCGTCCGGGCTCCTGCGGAA
This sequence comes from Streptomyces sp. NPDC058375, assembly GCF_042723425.1. NCBI lineage: Bacteria > Bacillati > Actinomycetota > Actinomycetes > Kitasatosporales > Streptomycetaceae > Streptomyces > Streptomyces sp. NPDC058375. The sequence continues at coordinate 44,936 of NZ_JBHXJG010000018.1, forward strand.
CTCCACATGACGCCGCGACACGGTCACGTCATCGAGAAAGATGTCGCTCTGCGGGTGACGGCCGGCCGTGGTCAGGTCGCTGTCGAGCAGAAAGCGGCTGCCGGAATTCGGACCGCGCCGTACGACCAGCAGCGCCGAGCCCCCGGGCAGGGCGTCGACCGCGGCCTGGGCCTCGGGGGAGAGCGAGGGCAGAGCGGTCTGGCCCGTCGCCTCCGCCTCGTACGCCTCGAGACCGGAGATGGAGATCGTCGACGTCGTCTCCGAGGGACGCTCGGGAACGCCGCCCCGCAGCGGCGCGCCGCAGTTGGAGCAGAACTTGCTGGCCTCCGCGTTGCGGTGACCGCACCTCGTACAGACGGGCATCGACGAGCCCTCCGGGGTGAACCCTCCACCCGTACTCGAGGCTGATGGTGCGCCGAAACCTATGCGCCCGGCACCGGCAGGGTCAACAGACGACACGCCGTCACCCCCCGGGGCGCCGGACACCTCGTCTCGGAAGAGCGGACGCTCCGCCTCCTGCTCCTCGCCCTGACCGTGGCGCGGCGCGCGGTGGCGGGCAGCATTGTTGCTGTCCTCGCGTGCACTCTTCCCGAACAACTTCGCAAACAACTTCACGGGCGTTTCCCCTTGACCGACATAGACCCGCCCGTGGGGCAGGACGAACCCTGAATGAACACACCTGCCGACCCGGACATCTTCACAACGTCCGTATCCACCCGACAGTTTCCACCACGCACCACCAATCCGGTGCGGCGACCCCCCGCAACCGTCCGACCCGGTCGACCGGCCCTCCCGCTCGCCCCGCTCACGGGGACGACGACCGAGCGTAGTCAGGCCGCTGCACCGGTCGCAAGGCGTCCACGACGATGTCGTCGGACCGCTCCACGAGCACCGTGGCCTGCTCCTTCTCCAGCGTCTGGACCACACCGCCGGGGATGTTGAGGGCGGGCTCCAGATCCTGCGGTTTGCCGATCACCGTGAACTCGTACGGTGCTTCGATCTTCTTGCCGTCGACCTGGACGTCCCCGGCGTCCCCGGAGAAGTACGTGTTGGCCACCACCCGGACGCCGTTCACCTCGATCGCCTCGGCCCCCGCCGCCCTCAGCTCCTGAATGGCGTCGAGCAGCATGTCGGGCGCGACCGCACGCGCGGGGTCGGTGATCGTCAGCGTGATGCCGGGGCCCTGTGCCGCCACGGTGCCCGCGAGGATGCCGAGCTGGCGTTCCTTCTCCAGCGTCTGCTTCCGCGCCTCCTCGGCCTGGTCGGAGCTGTTCTCCAGCTCGGTGCGCTGGTCGTCCAGGCGTTGCTTCTCGTCCTCCAGGCGCTGGGTCCGGTCGTCGACCTCGTCGAGGATGCGGACCAGGTCCTCCTGCCGGGCGCCGCGCAGCGCACTGTCGTCGCTGGTGGACCGCACCTGGATGGCGAGCCCCAGACCGAGCCCGAACAGCAGCACGGCGACGATGAGTTGGGCCCGGCTCAGCCGCGGCGGCCACAGGCCCGCCTTCAGCCGCTGCCGGCCGGACACCTCCTGGGCGGGCGGCGTCGCGGACGCGTCCGGGGCGACGGACGCGCCGCCCTCCGGCTGTTCGCTGCGGGGGTTCTCGTCGTTGTTCATCGGCCTCAAGCCCGGAAGACGTGCCGACGGATCGCGGCGGCGTTGGAGAAGATCCGGATGCCGAGCACGACCACCACACCGGTGGAGAGCTGAGCACCGACACCCAGTTTGTCGCCGAGGAAGACGATCAGCGCGGCCACCACGACGTTGGAGAGGAAGGAGACCACGAAGACCTTGTCGACGAAGATGCCGTCGAGCATGGCCCGCAGACCGCCGAACACGGCGTCGAGCGCGGCGACCACCGCGATCGGCAGGTAGGGCTCGACCACCGCCGGCACCTCGGGCCGGACCAACAGTCCGACCACGACTCCCACGACGAGGCCCAGTACGGCGATCACGATGTGCCCTTCCCTGTGTCTGCCGCACCACTGCCGGCGGCCTTCGGCTCTGCTGTACGGACGATCAGGCTCGGCGCTGCCGGAAGCTGCACCTTCGCCTGGTCGGAGATGCTGGTGCGGATGTCGAAGCTGTCCTTGAGCGCCTGCAGGTACAGGCCGTCGGCGCTCTCCTGGAACGCGGTCGCGAGCTTCTTCCCGTCCCCCACCGCGAGCACCGTGTACGGCGGTACGAGCGGTCTGTTGTCGACCAGTATGGCGTCGCCGGCGGCCCGGATGGCCGACAGCGCCGTCAACCTTTGCCCATTGATGGCGATGGCCTCGGCACCGGATTCCCACAGGCCGTTGACGACCCGCTGCATGTCCCGGTCGCGCACCCGTCCGGTGTCGGCGAAGCCCGAGGACTCGCGCGGCCCGTCCCCGCCCTGGGCGGTGTCCTTCGCGTCGTCGACGATCAGCTTCACGCCGGGGCCCTCGACCGGAGTCGCACCGGCCAGGAGGGCCACCAACTGTCCCTGGTCCCCGCCGTGCTGCTCAAGGGCCTTGCGCTGACGTTCGCTCACATCGAAGCGGAGCTTGTCGACATCCGACTCCAGCGTGTCCGCGGCCTCCGTCTCGGCGTCGATGCGGTCAATCAGCTCTTCGCGCTCCTTGGCGACGACCGGCGCGGAGATCCGCGCCTCGGCGGCGCCGAGGGTGACCACCAGGGCGGCCACCACCAGTCCGGCGGCCAGGCCGAGCTTCGACTTGAGCGTACGGGGCAGCCCCGCGCTCCCGTCGGCCTTGCGCCGCGCCGAGGCCTCCGCGTACCCGTCGTCGAGGCTGTGGTCCATCACATTGTTCAGCAGCGACATGGAGGCGTCGGGGCGTGCGGGCGGCGGGGCGGTGCTCCGATCGGGGGACTGCTGCGACATGCCGCACATCGTCGCACGTCATCCCGGCTGCCGCCGAATGGCCCCACCGGTGTGCCGCGACCCCCTGCCCGGGGC
>NZ_JBHXJG010000019.1:0-47853 GCF_042723425.1 Streptomyces sp. NPDC058375
GCCCTGACCCGTGCGCGCGGATCGGCGCCCCTCCCGCACGGGTCAGGGCGCCTTGGCCGAGCGCCGGTCGAGGTAGGAGGTCACCGGGGCCGCCGCGACCCCGTGGACCACCACGGAGATCAGGACGGCGAAGACGACGACCGCCCACATCTCCTCCTCGTACGCCCCGAATTCGCCCTCGCCGCAGGCGTAGGCGAGATAGAAGAGCGAGCCGATGCCCCGGATCCCGAAGAAGGCGGTGGCCGCACGCTCGTTGGGGCGGCCCGGGCCCCGCAGTTGGGCGAGCCAGCCGGTGGCCGGGCGTATGAGGAGGTGCAGCAGCACGGCGACCGCCGCGCCACTCCAGGTGAGGGCGGCCAGGCCGCCGGAGGCCAGGTAGGCGCCCACGCCGAAGAGGAGCAGGGCCATCAGCAGGCGTTCGATCTGCTCCACGAAGGAGTGCATCACCTGGTGGTAGCCGTGGCTGTGCTCCGACCTGCGCAGGGCACACGCGGTGGCGAAGACCGCGAGGAAGCCGTAGCCGTGCAGGGCCTCGGAGACGCCGTAGGACAGGAAGGTCGCCGCCAGGGCCACGAACCCCTCGCCCTGTTCGGCGAGCCGCAGCGACCTGGCGCGGGACCGGAAGAGCAACCGGCCGAGCAGGAGGCCGATGGCGAGGCCCACCGCCACGCCCACCGAGATCCGGACGAGCACGTCGCTCCAGGCCCAGTGCGCCATCCAGCCCCCGGTCCAGCTGTCCCCGGCGGCGGCCAGGGCGACGGCCGCGAGGACGAACGGGAAGGCGAGGCCGTCGTTGAGTCCGGCCTCGCTGGTCAGTGCGAAGCGGACCTCGTCCTCGTCCTCCTTCTCGGCGGACGGCTCCCCCACGCGCACCTCGGAGGCGAGGACGGGGTCCGTCGGTGCGAGGACCGCGGCCACCAGGAGCGCCACGGAGACCGGCCAGCCGAGCAGTGCCCAGGCGGCGAGCGCCGTCGCCCCGATCGTCAGCGGCATCGCCAGCCCGAGGAGCCGCCAGGTCGCGGCCCAGGAGCGCCATCCGAAGGGGCGGTTGATGGCCAGGCCCGCTCCCATCAGCGAGACGATCACGCAGAGCTCGGTGAGGTGGTGGACCCAAATGCGATCGGCGACCGGGTCGAACTCGGGGAGCGGCAGCGGTGTCAGGTAGAGGACCACTCCGGCGGCGAGGAAGACGATCGGCACGGACACCGGCAGCCGGGAGAGCAGCCGGGGCAGGGCCGCGGCGAGCAAGGCTCCGATGCCGAGGCATCCGTACACCGCGCCCTCGGTGGTGATCTGCACGTCCGGGCTCACTCTCCCTGTCATGTCGTCAGGCCGGGCCCTGGGCAACGGTTTCGGGTGTGCGCGGGTCGGCGGGGTTCTGCGCCGTCTACCCCTGTGCGGGTGTTCAAACGGAGTGCGCGCAGGGCCGAGGACCGAAGGCCGGGAACCGGAGCGCTCCTTCCGTTCGGGGCATTCTGCGGGGCCGGTGCGTACGCATGGGCCTCACGGGGCACCAGTGTCGCCGTGCCCGTCGACCGGCACTCCCCTCCCCCGCCCCGCGGCCCGAAGGAGACACTTCGTCATGCGCGCACTCGCCCTCGTCTGCAGCCTGAACGCCTCGCCCGCCCCTTCCAGCAGTCACCGCCTCGCCGAGCAGGTCATGGCGCAGTTCGCCCGCCACGACGTTCGGGGCGAGATCGTCCGGGTCGCCGACCACGACGTCCGGCCGGGGATCGGGGTGGACATGGGCGACGGTGACGCCTGGCCGGCCCTGCGGGAGAAGGTCCTGGCCGCCGACATCCTGCTGATCGCCACGCCCATCTGGCTCGGCCACCCCTCCAGCGTCTGCCAGCGGGTCCTGGAGCGCCTGAACGCCGAGTCCTCCGAGACCGACGACGAGGGCCGCCCGCACACCTACGGCAAGGTCGCCGCCGTGGCCGTCGTCGGCAACGAGGACGGTGCGCACAAGGTGAGCGCCGATGTGTTCCAGGGCCTGGACGACGTAGGCTTCTCCCTGGCGCCCGGCGCCGTCACGTACTGGGTCGGCGAAGCCATGCAGGGCACCGACTACCAGGATCTGGACGAGACGCCCGAGGCCGTCGCCTCGACCACCGCGGCGCTCGCGGCGAACGCCGCCCATCTGGCCCGGCTGCTCTCCGACCGCCCGTATCCGGCGTCCTGACGAGCCGTCGGGCAGGGCCGGGGGCCTGGGTCAGCGCCGGGGCTGGATGCGGCCCTCGGGCGGGACCTCGCCGGTGATGCTGGCGATCAACTCGGCGCAGAGCTCGCGCAGTTTGATGTTGCGGTGCTGCGATGCGGTGCGCAGGACGTCGAACGCCTTCTCCGGGGTGCAGCGTTGCTGGCCGACGACCACGCCGATCGCCTGGTCGATGACGGTGCGCGAGCGCAGGGCGGCCTCCAGGTCCGCGGCGAACTCCTCGGTGTCCGCGATGCGCTGGGCCAGCGCGATGGCTCCGGTGGCCTGCGCCGTGAGCAGCCTCAGCGCCGTCAGGTCCGCCGTGTCGAAGGCGTGCGGGACGGGCGCGTACAGGTTGAGGGCCCCGGCGGTGTGGCTGTGCGGGGCGATCGGCAACGAGAGCGAGGAGCGGGCGCCGCAGACGGCGGCGTACGCCGGGTAGTCGGCCCAGCGGCTCTCCCGCAGGGTGTCCGGCACGCTGACCTCACGGCCGGTGCGCATCGCCTGGAGGCAGGGGCCGTCGTCCTGCCCGTACTGGGCCTCGTCCAGCTTCGTGGCGCTGGCCCCCACGCTGGACACGGTGACGGGACGTCCGAGCCGCTCCAGCGTGATGCCGCAGCCGTCGGCCTCCTCCACCAGGGCGAGGGCGCTGCGGGCGAGGGCGTGCAGGAACTCGTCCAGCGACGTCGTATCCAGGAGCAGCGCGGTCGTGTCCGGCGCCTCGGCCACGGGCCTGTCAGTCATGATCATCTCGTTCTGGGCGGTGACCCGCCGCTGAAAAGGGCGGGGCAGAGCTGAGCGGCGCGGTCCGGGCCGCCGAAAGGGAGCAGCCGCCACCTACGCACCGGCGCCGAGCGGGCTCCGGGCGTGGGGCGGTGAGGGGTCAGGCGTCGCTGCGGGACGGCCGCCGAAGGGCGGGCGCGCCGACGGCCGCAGGGGGAGGTGTCGTCGGTGGGGCGCCTGGGGGGTGGAATCTCGTCGCGGGTGGCCGGGCGCGGGATGCCCGTAGAGGAACGTGCGGGGCGCCGGAAGCACCGGCGGCCGGGGTCATGACCGAGGCCATGAGGGCGGCGCGGCGACGAGGACAGAGGTTCACGGGACACTCCACGGAGGCAGGAAGAATTCTCAAGGGCCGTTTCCTGACCTCCAGCCCTTCATTATGCCCTCATCGTTCGGCGCGGTCGGCCCGGCGTCGGGAAGCCGGCCCGGCTCGGCCCGAAAACGCCCCGGCACGACGGAAACCGTGCTCGTCGAAGGCTCCGCCCGAGGCGTCGGCCCCTGTCAATGCCCCTCCGCCGTCCTCCTCCGTCAGTGTTCCCCCGGGAAGCGGGGGCGGGAGGTGTCCGCGTACGGGCCGAGCGGCCCCTTCGGGGCCCGGGCGGCAGGCAGCGCACTTCGCCGGTCGCCGGACTTCCCGTTCCGCGACGCCTCGGGCTCCGGCCGGCATCCCCGGCTGCGCAGCTCCGCGCCCGGAAGGGTGGAGGCGACGCGCAGGACGCGGTGGAGGCCGGCGGCGCCCAGCACCTCGCGGGCCGTGTCGTACCCGGCCACCACCGCCGTCGAGACCCCGCGCTCCTCGGACAGGCCCCGGACCCGCAGGAGCAGCCCCAGGGCCCGGGGGGTCAGCAGGGGGGTGCGGATGTCCACGATGAGCGCCCGGGGCCCGCAGCACGGCAGCAGCCGGATGATCTCGCGCTCGATCGCCGACTCGTTGTCGAGGTCGACCGTCTCGCCCAGTTCTACTACCAGGTGCGTGGCATCGAGGTGATAACTGAGCAGGAACATGGGCACTCCAGGGAAGCAGGGCTGAGTGCGCGGCCGCTCCCTGACCTGCGTACCGCGCGTATGCCCGGACTTCGGCGCTCGACACCTGCCGCGGCCGCAGGAGCGGGAAGGGGTCCGCACAGGGAGGCTCGTGGGCGGGGTCCGCAGCCGAAGGGGCGCCGCGCTCGGACCCGTATGGTGCGATGCTGGTCACAGGGTTCAGGCCCGGAAAGGAGCGACCATGACCAACGACGGAGTGCTCACTCCGGGCCCGCCCGACCTCGTCTCCCTCCTGCTGGACACCGACACGCTGGACGACTTCCTCCGGGCGCTGGCCCAGAGCGCCCTGCTCATGTCCCCCACGGCCGACGGTTGCGGGGTCACTCTGGAGCGCCGGAACCGCCCCCTGACCGTGGCCAGCGCGGGTATCAGCGCACCGCCGCTGGACGAGGCCCAGTACCGGCAGGACGACGGCCCCTGTCTGGAGGCCCTGCGCGAGGGACACGAGGTCAGCGTCGGCGACATGCGCGAGGAGGGCCGGTGGAACGGTTACCCCGCCTTCGCGGTCACCTCCGGAACCCGGTCGTCGCTGTCGCTGCCGATCGCGGCGCACTCCCACACGGCGGGCGCCCTCAATCTGTACTCGCCCAAGGAGAACGGCTTCGCGGACGCCGATCTGAGCGCTCTGCGCGCCCTCGCCGCCCAGGCGACGGGGGCCGTCGCGCTGGCCCAGCGGCTCTCCGACACCCGGACCTTCACCGCTGATCTGGAAGCCGCCCTCCAGACGCGCGCCGTGATCGACCAGGCGGTCGGCATCGTCATGAACCAGCGTCGGTGCAGCTCCGAGGAGGCGCTCCAGACCCTGCGCACCGCGTCGCAGCACCGCAACGTGAAGCTCCGCGACCTGTGCGCCCAGTTGGTCGGCAGCGTCTCCGGCGCCCCTCCGGCCGGCGGCCCCGGCCTGCGCCCCCGTCCGTGACCTGACGACGGGGACGTACCGAGGACGTACGGGCGAACGCCGTCCCGGGGAATGTTTGGCCTCCGCTGCGGGGGTACTCCAGCATCAGGTATCCGGCGTACGCGGAGCTCAGGCGCCGACCGGTTGGGAAAGCAGCCGTCGGCGCCGTCCGCCGACTTCAGGACCACTCCTTCTCCCGCCTCCAGGGGCGATGTTCCGGTGTGCGTTGTTTAGTGGGATCCGTACGGGAAACGCGGTGGGCGTCCCCCGAGGAAAAGGGGGCGTCGCCGCGCCGGGTGACGGTTCCGGGCCCGCGACGCCCCCTGAGACGGAATGAGGAGCACGTCATGCCGGCTGGATCCAACAAGAAGCGTGAGCGGCAGTACGAGCACATCAAGGAGAGCCAGGAGGAGCAGGGCGCGTCGACGGGCCGGGCGAAGGAGATCGCCGCCCGCACCGTCAACAAGCAGCGCGCCCGGTCCGGCGAGTCGAAGACGGCGAGCAGGACGTCGACGCAGGACAAGAAGTCCGCCTACGAACGCGGCGGCGACCGCTCCCACAAGGGCGCGCAGGGTCCTACGAAGGACCAGCTCTACGCGGAGGCCAGGAAGAAGAACATCGACGGACGCTCCTCGATGAGCAAGGAACAGCTCCGCAAGGCCCTCGGACGCTGACGCCCGCCGCCCCGGGCAGCATCCCGGGGCAGGCCGCCCGCACGACGGAGGAGCAGGACATGCCCGCAGACGCACGTGGCGACGATGTGTACCAGCCTCAGGACGACGACGGCCGGATTCCGCCGAACGACGAGCTCGACCTGGAGAACACGCTCGGCGAACGGGATCTGGACGACCAGATGGAAGAGGGCTACTCCCCTCCCGAACGCCCCCTGGGTGTCACGAAGTTCGGTACGACGGGGGCGGAGGAGCAGCGCGGCGAGTCCCTGGACCAGCGGCTCGCCCAGGAGGTCGACGATGTGGAGCCGCCCGCCGGCGACGGCATCGGCGACCTCGCCGAGGGCGACGGGGAGCCCCAGGAAGGGTCCACCGTCGAGCCCCGGGCAGGCCGGCTCAGTGCGGCGGACGACGCGACCGGACGGGACAACGACGTGTTCGCCGAGGACGTGGGCATCGACGGCGGCGCGGCCTCGGCCGAGGAAGCGGCCGTGCATGTCACGGACGAGGCGGACATCCAGGGCCGCGAAGCCTGACTGCGAGGGAAGCGGGGGAACGGCGAGAGGAACGGGTGAGCATGGCGGGCGCGGCGATCTTCGATGTGGACGGCACGCTCACGGACACCAACCACCTCCATGTGGTGGCCTGGTGGGAGGCGTTCCGGCAGGCCGGGCACACCGTGCCGATGCCGGACATCCACCGGGCGGTCGGGCTCGGCTCCGGTGATCTGATCGAGCGGCTGCTGGGGGCCGACCGGGACTCCGAGCAGGACGAGTCCATCAGCTCCGCGCACACGGTGCTCTACGCGACGTACTTCGACCGCCTCCCCGCCTTCCGGGGCGCGGGCGATCTGCTGCGCACGCTGACCGGACGCGACTGGCGGGTCGTCCTCGCGACTTCGGCGAGCGGGGCGGAGCTGGCGGCGCTGCGGCGGGCCGTGGACGCGGACGAGGCGATCCAGGACACGGCGAGCTCGGACGACGTCGACCGGGGCAAGCCCTCCGCCGAGCCCGTGGAGCTGGCCTGCCGGCTGGCCGGCGTCGCTCCGGAGCAGGCGGTGTTCGTGGGCGACACGGTGTGGGACATGGAGGCGGCGACCCGGGCCGGGGTGCGCGCGGTGGCCCTTCTGTCGGGCGGCATTCCGCGCGCCGACCTGGAGCGGGCGGGAGCGGAAGCGGTCTACCGGGACGTCGCCGATCTGCTCGACCACCTCGACGACAGCCCTTTCGGGCCGGGCCCCGGCTGACGCGCGTACCGGAGACGTCGGCCTGTGCCCGACAGCCGGCCACGTTCGCACGACAGCCGCCCACGTTTAATGACCATTTTTGCGGGTATGGGGTGTTTTGCGCTTCGGACAAGAGGTGCGCCTGTGGGATTCCGGGCGGTGCCTTTGTCCGGCCCGGTGATCATCCCGCGGCGAGCCGACCCCACCTTCGACGAGGAGTGACCCCCCATGCAGGCTGCAGCCGTCCCCGAGCCCGACCACGCCACGGACACCCGTTCGCCCGACCAGGCGTTCCAGCGGCTCCGGGCTCTTCCTCCGGGCCCGGAGCGGGACGCGCTGCGCGACGAGACGATCTGCACGTGGCTCCCGATGGCCCATCGGATCGCCACCCGCTTCCGTAACCGCGGCGAATCCATGGACGATCTGCGGCAGGTGGCCGCGATGGGGCTCGTCAAGGCGGTGGACCGCTTCGACCCGCTGCGGGGCAAGGCCTTCGAGACCTACGCCGTACCCACCGTCACCGGCGAACTCAAGCGGCATTTCCGCGATCACACCTGGGACGTCCATGTACCCCGCCGGGTCCAGGATCTGCGCAACCGGGTGCGGGTGGCCCGGCGCGACCTGGCGCAGGAGCCCGGCGGCAGGGCCCCGACCTGCGCCGAGGTCGCGTGCGCCACCGGGCTCAGCGAGGACGACGTGTTGCTGGGCCTGGAGGCCCTGGAGAGCTACAGCGCCCTCTCCCTGGACGCCGAGCCTACGGGAGTCGAGGGCGGCTCGCCCCTGACCGACCGGCTGGGCTCCTGCGACGCGGCGCTGGACATCGCCATCGACCGCGAGGCCGTCAAGCCGGGGCTGCGGGAGCTCCCGGAGCGGGAGCGGACCATCCTGTACCTCCGCTACTTCCGGGACATGACCCAGGTCCGGATCGCCGAACAGCTGGGCATCTCGCAGATGCACGTGTCGCGGCTGCTCAGCCAGTCCTGCGCGCGCGTGCGCGACGGCGTGCTCCAGGGAGCCACCACCTGACAGTCCCGGAAAGCCGGGCCGCCCCTGACCTGTCGGGGATCCCGGGCAGCTGGATCCCCGGCAGGTCAGGGGATGAGCAGGGTCTTGATCATGCCGTCATCCTTCTTCCGGAACGTCTCGTAGGCCCCAGGGCCCTCCTCGAGCGGCAGGTGGTGGGTGGCGAAGGAGTCCACGCCCAGCGGGTCGTCGTCGGTGAGCAGGGGCAGCAGGTCGTCGACCCAGCGTTTGACGTTGGCCTGGCCCATGCGGAGCTGGATCTGCTTGTCGAACATCGTGAGCATCGGCATCGGGTCGGCGGAGCCGCCGTAGACGCCGGAGACGGAGATCGTGCCGCCCCTGCGCACCAGGTCGACCGCCGTGTGCAGCGCGGCGAGGCGGTCGATGCCCGCCGTCTCCATCATGCGCTGCGCGAGGGCGTCGGGGAGCAGGCCGACTGCTGTGTGCGCGGCCTTGGCCGCGGGCGAGCCGTGAGCCTCCATGCCGACCGCGTCGATCACCGCGTCCGTGCCGCGCCCGTCGGTGAGGTCGCGGACGGCGTCGCCGAGGTCCTTGCCCTTGCCGTACCGGCGCAGGTCGAGGCAGGTGGCCCCGTACCTGCTCGCTCGGTCGAGTCGGTCGGGGACCAGGTCCACGCCGATGACGAGATCGGCGCCCCGGTGGCGGGCGATGCGGGCGGCCATGGCTCCGATGGGGCCGAGGCCGAGGATGGTGACGCTGCCGCCGGGCGGGATGTCGGCGTACTCCACGGCCTGCCAGGCGGTCGGCAGGACGTCCGACAGATAGACGAACCGGTCGTCCAAGGGGCCGTGCGGGACCTTGATGGGCAGGTCGTTGCCGAAAGGCACCCTCAGGTACTCGGCCTGGCCGCCCGGCACCTGCCCGTAGAGCTTGGTGAACCCGAACAGGGACGCCCCCATGCCGCGCTCCCGCACCTGCGTCGTCTCGCACTGCGAGTGCAGCCCCTGCCCGCACATGTGGCAGTGGCCGCAGGACACGTTGAAGGGGATCACGACCCGGTCCCCCGGGGCCACGGCGGTGACCTCGGACCCGATCTCCTCCACCACCCCCATCGGCTCGTGGCCCAGAATGTCGCCCGGGTCGAGGTAGGGCCCGAGCACCTCGCACAGGTGGAGGTCGGAGCCGCAGATGCCGGTGGACGTGATCTTGACGATGATGTCGGTCGGGTCCTGGATCCGCGGGTCCGGGACGGTCTCCACCCGGACGTCCCGCTTTCCTTGATAGGTCAATGCGCGCACGGTCGCACTCCTTTCCGTACACTCCGGTTGCCATGGCGGCTCTTTTTCCCGCAGTGGACGAACGCCGGGTTCCCTGCACGTCCCGACCCAAACAACACGTCCGGGCCTTTGAAAGGCTTTGAGAGGATGGATCCATGGGAAACAGCGTTCTCATCGTCATCGACATGATCAACACGTACGACCACCCCGACGCCGAGCGGCTCGTCCCCTCCGTCCGTACGGCGCTTCCGCACCTCACACGCCTGATCGACCGTGCTCGTTCGGAGGGTGTTCCCCTCATCTACGCGAACGACAATTTCGGAGAATGGCGCTCCCATCACGGCGAGATCATCGAGACGACTCTCGCCGGCAAGAACGCGGAACTGGTCAAGCCCCTGCTCCCGGACGACGATTCCCTTTTCGTCGTCAAGGCTCGGCACTCCATTTTCTACGAGACGCCGCTCAGCTATCTGCTCTCCGAATTGACGGCAGACCATGTGGTGCTCTGCGGCCAGGTGACGGAGCAGTGTGTGCTGTATTCAGCGCTCGACGCGCATATCCGGCATCTGCGCGTGACGGTGCCGAGGGACGCCGTGGCGCATATCCACGGCGATCTCGCCGAGGCCGCGCTGCGCATGATGGAACGCAACATGGGGGCCACGATCCTCGACGCGGACGACGTGTCCTTCTGAGTCCCGCCTCCTCCGAGTCCCGCCTCCTTCTGAGTCCCGGCCCTTCTCAGGTCTCAGGGCTGCGTCAGCGGTGTACGCAGGGCCGAGCGGTCCTCATGCCACGCCGCCAGCAGGTGGTCCCCGAGGAGGTCCTCCAGGTGCCCGGTCACCTCGATGCCCAGGACGACGTCGGCCGCCAGTTCGGGCTCGTCCTCCAGCAGGCCGCCGATCACCTCGTGGCGCACCACCTGTTCGTGGACCGCATCGGCCTCCACATGCTCGTCGTAGAACCGTTGGGCGGCGGGGCCCGCTCCCGCGCGGCGCAGGGCCCGGGCCAGCCGCCTCGACCCGGGGGGTGAGGTGATCTCCACGGTGGCGAAGTGCCCGACGAGCGCGCCGCGCAGCCGCCGGTGCAGGCCGAACAGGGACATCATGTTGACGATGGCCAGCGCCTGGGCCGGGGCGGCGTCGAGGTAGTGGCCGTACCGGGCGTCGAGGCCGAGGTCGGTCATCAGGTCGGCGAAGAGCTGTGCGTGGACGTTCTCCGCCCGCCCCGCCCCGAATTCGTCGAACTCGACGGCGACCATCGCCGCTTTCGCCCGGCCTCGAAGCCTGGGCACCACCCACAGGTGCGGATCGGCTTCCTTGAGGTGGTAGAGGGAGCGCACGGCGGCGTACTCGTGCAGCTGCCACAGTTCCCCCTCCCGCTGGAGGTGGTGGCTGACGCTGTGGCCGTCGTCCCCCACGGGTTCCAGCTGGAGCGCGTCCACCGCCTCCGCCACGTCCTTCCCGCCCGAGCCGCCGTCGCGGCGCAGCGCGTCCAGGAAGACGTCCTCGGCCGCCGCGCGCACGCCGAGCAGCGCGGGATCCCATTCCAAGCGCTCGTCCACCCCCGCGAACCCCCGGTAGTGCAGCTCGTACAGGACGTACAGGAGCAGCTGGAGGTCGTCCCCGTACGGGTCGGAGCGGCGGACCGCTCCGGCATCGGGCAGGCGGGTTTTGCCGCCCGCCAGCACGGCGAGGACGCTCTCGCTGAGAGGTCCGCGCCCGGCAGGGAGCGCGGGGGACGCGGCGGGGCTGTCGCTGTCACGGGGGGTGGCGGCCTGGGTCGTCACGATCGGGGGTCCTCCTCGCCCTCCTGGGGCTGTCGGCCGTCCGGGCGGCTCTCCGAGGGCCCGGCGGGCTTGCGGCGGCGGTGGCTGGTGTCGCACCAGGGGTAGGTGCGGCTGCGGCGGCAGGTGCAGATCGCGACGACGAACCGGTCGGACCGGGTCGTCGTACCGTCGTCGCCGACGACCTCGACCGGCCCTTCCACCAGGATGGGGCCTTCCCGGTTCACCACCACGCGACGTGGTGCCTCATTCCTTGCGGCCACGGATCACCACCAGTTCCTCCCTGTCCAGCCGGTCCCGCAGCAGCCCCCGGTCCCGCAGCCAGGCGGCCCGGCGGCGGGTGACCGGTCCGAAGGGGATCGTGACCCGGTCGGTCACGGAGACGTCGAGACCGGCCGCTGACAGTCGGCCGACCGTCTCCTCGGGGCGGCTCAGCCCCGACTGGACCAGCAGAAGCAGACCGCCGGGGCGCAGGGCGGCGAAGGCGTCGTCGCAGATGCGGTCGAGGATCACCCGGCCGTCGGGGCCCGCGTCCCAGGAGCGGCCGGGCCCGTAGCGCGGCACCGACAGGCCGGGGGCCGGAACGTACGGAGGGTTGCTGACGACGGCGTCGAACGTACGGCCCGGCAGGGCCCGGAGCAGGTCCCCCCTGCGTACGGTGACGGGCAGGCGGGCGAGCGCGGTGTTGAGCCGCGCGGACGCCACGGCCCGGCGGCTGATGTCGACCGCGGTGACGCGGGCGCCGAGCCGGGCGGCGTGCAGGGCCAGCGCGCCGGTCCCGGTGCAGAGGTCCAGCAGGTCCGTGCCCGGGCCGATTCCCTCGCGGCGCATGGCGAGGGCCAGCAGAAGCGTGTCGGTCTGCGGGCGGTACACCCCGGGAAGCCGCACGACCCGGCCCGGCCGTGGTCCTTCCCCGTCCGGCCGCCGTCCTTCCCCGTCCGGCCGTGGAGCTGCGCCGGACGCGTCCGGCAGGGCCTGCCGCGTCATCGGGTCGTCCTCGCCCTCGGGTACCCGAACCCCTCGCCCGTTCAACGGCCGGGACGCCCGTCGGGCCGGTCCCGCTGTTCGAGGTGGCGCGCCTCGGACTGTCGGCGCCGGCCCTCGTCCCGGCGGCTCTGGTCGTCGAGCGCCTTGCCGTCCGATTCCTTGGCCAGCCCGCGGGCCTTCAGGACCTTGGCCCGCAAGATCCTGCGTACGTCACGCATCGTGTCCTCCTGTGCGCTCAGCAGTAGTTCCACTGTCGAACGGTTCATGGCTCCTCGTCCTCGGCGCGCCACCCAAAGTCCGGCACCGGGCCGGTCCGGCTCCCTGTGGCTCGCGCCGCTGTACTGGAGTGACCCCGAACGGCCCCGCTAAACGCGGGGTGCCGTCGTACGCTGAATCCCCCGTTCGGGTCGGCAGAACGCCAGTCGGCAGTACGACAGCCCGGCGGACGGTCAGTCGGACAGCCGAGCAGACGGAGAGGAGGCCCAGGTGGCAGGAGCGAGCCCGACCGACGCCACGGTGGCGGAGCTGCTGGCCGAGCTGGCCGCGCTGGAGGATCCGAAGGCGCGCGCCGTGAACGAGAAGCACGGTGACGATCACGGAGTGAACCTCGGCAAGCTGCGGGCCATCGCGAAGCGGCTCAAGACGCAGCAGGAGCTCGCCGTCCGGCTGTGGGAGACCGATGACACCGCGGCGAAGCTGCTGGCGCTCCTGATCTGCCGCCCGAAGGCGTTCGAACGTGACGCGCTGGACCGCGCGGTCCGACGAGCGTGTCGGTGGTGAGCACGGCGACGACCGCGAGCGCGGCGGACGTGCTCAGTAGGGCTCGGGCGCCATCAGTGACCGCTTGGGCGCCCTGACCGCCGTGGTGGGAGAAGACCGCGCCGAGCGCCGCCGTGCCGACACCGACGCCGAGGGAGGCGAGGGTGGAGACCTTCCCCGCGGCCCGCCCCCCGGCCGGGCTCAGGCCGAGGCCGTCCGAGAAGTACAGCACCAGGTAAACCGAGCCGCCGATGGTCAGGACGCGGGAGAGGAGCACGGCCGGCGCTTGGAGGCCGCCGGGGCCTCGGACGCCTCCGCCACGCCCGCCGTGCCCGCCACGCCCGCCGTGCCCAGGCCGCGGGGCAGCACCCGTACGGGCCGTCGTCGACCGGATCCGCGGCGGCCTCAGAGCCGGCTGACGACCCGTCGTTCCGGGCGGGGCTCCCGGTGGATGGGCTCCGTTCCCCCGGTCAGCGGCAGGCCCGTGCCGCCGCGCCGGGCCGCGACGATCTCCGCCGCGATGGACAGCGCCGTCTCCTCCGGCGTACGGGCTCCGAGGTCCAGGCCGATGGGTGACCGCAGCCGCTCCAGCTCCCGGTCGCTCAGGCCCGCCTCGCGCAGCCGCCTGGTCCGGTCCTCGTGGGTCCGGCGGGAGCCCATCGCGCCGACGAACGCGGCGGGCCTCCGCAGGGCCTCCGTGAGCAGCGGCACGTCGAACCGGGCCTCGTGCGTGAGCACGCACAGCACGGTACGGGCGTCGGTGTGGGTGCTCCGCAGATAGCGGTGGGGCCAGTCGACGACGACCTCGTCGGCCTCGGGGAACCGGGCGGGCGTGGCGAAGACGGGCCGGGCGTCGCACACCGTCACATGGTGGCCGAGGAACTTGCCGGCCCGGACCAGCGCGGCGGCGAAATCGACCGCGCCGAAGACGATCATGCGGGGCGGCGGGACGCTGGTCTCGACGAGCAGGGTGAGCCCGCCGGGGCAGTGCGAGCCGTCCTCGGAGAGGGCTACGGTGCCGGTCCGGCCGGCGTCCAGCAGGGCCGAGGCCTCGGCCACCGCCGTACGGTCCAGCTCCGGGTGGCCGCCGAGCCCGCCCTCGTGGGAGCCGTCGGCGCGGACGAGCAGCGACCGCCCCAGGAGCCCGTCCGGCCCGTGCACCACCCGGGCGAGGGCCGCCGCCTCGCCCGAGACGGCCGCGGACAGCGCGGCCCGCAGCACGTCCCGGTCCGGCGAGTCGGCCCGTACCGGCGTGACCATGATGTCGATGACCCCGCCGCAGGTCAGCCCGACGGCGAAGGCGTCCTCGTCGCTGTAGCCGAAGCTTTGCCGGACGCTCTCGCCGTCGCTGAGGGCCTGCGCGCACAGTTCGTAGACCGCGCCCTCCACACAGCCGCCGGAGACCGAGCCGATCGCCGTGCCCTCGCTGTCGACCGCGAGGGCGGCCCCCGGTCCGCGCGGCGCGCTGCCGCCGACGGAGACGACGGTGCCGACCGCGAACTCCCGGCCCTCCGCCATCCATCGGTGCAGCTCACCGGCGATGTCAAGCATCCACCGCTCCCCCGGCGGACTCCGGGGCGGCAGCCGCGAGGACCCGGTCGGGGCGGATCGGCAGGTTCCGATGGCGTACGCCGGTGGCGTGCCAGACCGCGTTGGCGACGGCCGCCGCCGCGCCCACGATCCCGATCTCCCCGACGCCCTTGATGCCGACCGGGTCCTCGGGGTCGTGGTCGTCCACCCAGTCCGCCTCGATGTCCGGCACGTCGGCGTGCGTGGCCACGTGGTAGCCGGCGAGGTCGGGGGCGTAGTGGCCGCCGGTGTTCCGGTCCCGGACCGCCTCCTCGTGCAGGGCCATGGAGATGCCCCACGTCATCCCGCCGACGAGCTGGTTGCGGGCGGTGAGCGGGTTGACGATCCGGCCCGCCGCGAAGATGCCCAGCATGCGGCGCACCCGGATCTCGCCGGTGGCGGTGTCGACGGCGACCTCGGCGAACTGGGCGCCGTAGGAGTGCCGTTCCTTCTGCGCGAGCGCCCCGAGGGCCTCGGTGGTGTCGGACCGTACGGTGATGCCCTCCGGGGGGATCGACGTGCCCACCGCGAGCCGCTCCCGCAGTTCGGCGGCGGCCGCCGTGACCGCCCAGGCCCAGGAGCGGGTGCCCATGGAGCCGCCGGCGATCATCGCGGGGCCGAAGTCGCTGTCGCCGATGCGGACCCGGACCCGCCCGGGTGCGGTCTCCAGCGCGTCGGCGGCGATCAGGGTGAGCGCGGTGCGGGCTCCGGTGCCGATGTCGGCCGCGGTGATCCGTACGGTGAAGGAACCGTCCGCCTCCGCCGTGACCAGGGCGGTGGACGGGGCGGCCCCGGCGCCGAAGGAGGCCGCCGCCGTGCCGGTGCCCAGCAGCCAGCGCCCGTCGCGGCGGGTGCCGGGACGGGCATCGCGGTCCGCCCAGCCGAACCTGCGCGCGCCCTCGCGGAAGCAGGCGGCCAGATTGCGGCTGCTGAACGGAAGCCCGGAGACGGGACCGACGTCCGGTTCGTTGCGCAGGCGCAGTTCGATCGGGTCGAGCCCGCTGCGTTCGGCGAGTTCGTCGAGGGCCGCCTCGATCGCGAACGACCCCGGGGCCTCCCCCGGTGCGCGCATCCAGGTCGGGGACGGCACGTCCAGCCGGACGACGTGGTTGGCGGTGCGGTGGGCCTCGGCGTCGTACATCACCCGGGCGACGCCCGCACTGGGCTCGACGAACTCGTACACCGTGGAGGTCTGGTTCAGCGAGCGGTGCTCCAGGGCCAGCAGCCGGCCGTCGGGGGCCGCGCCGAGCCTGACCCGCTGGGTGGTGGGGCTGCGGTAGCCGCCCAGCGAGAACGTCTGACGCCGGGTCAGCACCACGCGTACCGGGCGGTGCAGGGCGGTGGCGGCCATCACGGCGGACACCTGGTGGGCGCGCAGGCCCTTGCTGCCGAAGCCGCCGCCGATGTGTTCGGAGCGCACCCTTACCGAGGACGCGTCGAGGGAGAACATCGTGGCCAGTTCGTTCTGGACCCAGCCGGCGCCCTGGTTGGAGTCGACGACCTCCAGCCGCCCGCCGTCCCACCGGGCGGTCGCCGCGTGCGGTTCCATCATGCTGTGCTGCTCTTCGGGGGTGCTGTACTCGGCGTCCACCACATAGGCGGAGGAGGCCAGTTGTGCCTCCAGGTCGCCCTTCTCCGTCTCGGCCGGCATATGGCCGGCGGCGGGGTAGGCACCGGGGTGGTCGGCGACGAGTTCGGTGTCGTGCGGTTCCTGGTCGTACGTCACCACGAGCGCCTCGGCCGCCTCCCTGGCCTCTTCGGGGGTCTCGGCGACGACCAGCGCGACCGGCCAGCCGGCGAACGGCACCCGGTCGTCCTGGAAGACGGCGGAGGTCGGGTCCGGCGGGGTGCCGAGCATGCCGACGTAATCGGTGTTCAGGCGGGGGGCGTTGCCGTGGTGCAGCACAGTGAGCACGCCCGGCATGGCGAGCACCGGAGCGGTCTCCACGTCGAGGATCCGGCCACGGGTGACGGTGGACAGCACGAGCCAGCCGTGGGCCAGGTCCGCGAAGGGGATCTCGCCCGCGTAGCGTGCCGCGCCGGTGACCTTGTCACGGCCCTCGATCCGGGTGTGGGCGACGCCGACTGCCCCGCGGAGCGTCGGGGGGCCCGGGGTGGTCGTCGTCATCGGGCGTCCTCCCCGGCGAGTTCGGTCAGGACGGAGACCACGAGGTTGCGCATGAGGGTCACCTTGTATCCGTTGTCGGGCAGCGGCCTGGCGGCGGCCAGTTCGGCGTCCGCGGCGGCGGCGAAGGTCGCGCCGCCGGCCGGTGCGCCGGTCAGGACGGCTTCGGCCGCACGGGCACGCCAGGGACGGGAGGCGACGGCCCCGAGGGCGAGGCGCGCGTCCCGTACGACGCCGTCCTCGATGTCGAGCGCGGCGGCGACCGAGCCGATGGCGAAGGCGTACGAGGCGCGTTCGCGCACCTTGCGGTAGCGGGAGCGGGCGGCGACGGGCGCGGCGGGCAGGGTCACGTGGGTGATCAGCGCGCCGGGCGGCAGGGCGGTCTCCCGGTGCGGGGTGTCGCCGACGGGGAGGTAGAAGTCGGTTATCGGCGCTTCGCCGGGCCCGTCCCCGCTCTCGTAGGAGACCACGGCATCGAACGCGGTGAGGGCCACGCCCATGTCGGAGGGGTGCACGGCCACGCAGTGGTCGGAGGCGCCGAGGACGGCGTGGTTGTGGTGCTCGCCGGCGACGGCGGGACAACCGCTGCCCGGGGCCCGCTTGTTGCAGGGCTGGGAGACGTCGGTGAAGTAGCCGCAGCGGGTGCGCTGGAGGAGGTTGCCGCCGACGGTGGCCATGTTGCGCAGCTGCCCGGAGGCTCCGGCCAGCAGCGCCTGGGCCAACGCCGGGTAGTGGCGGCGGACTTCGGGGTGGGCGGCGAGGTCGCTGTTGGTGACGGTCGCCCCGATGCGCAGCCCGCCGTCCGCGGTGGGTTCGATGCGGCCCAGGGGGAGTTCGCGGACGTCGACGAGGAGGGCGGGGCGTTCCACGCCGGTCTTCATCAGGTCGACGAGATTGGTGCCGCCGCCGAGATACCGCGCGTCGGGGTCGGCGGCGAGGAGGGCGACCGCGCCGGAGACGTCGTGGGCGCGCTGATAGCCGAACTCCTTCATGCGGCGGCTCCTTTCGCGGTGGTGGGGGGGGGCCTCGGCGTGCTCCTCGGCGGGGCGCTTCTCTGCGGCGTGTTCCTCTGCCGCTGCCGCGCGGGCGACGGCCTGGACGATCGAGACGTAGGCACCGCAGCGACACAGGTTGCCGCTCATCCGCTCGCGGATCTCCTCGGGCGTCAGGGGTGGCGGTGGCGCGTCAGGGCTCAGGTCCCCGGTGACGGCGCTCGGCAGGCCGGCCGCGTGTTCCTCGATGACGGCGATGGCCGAGCAGATCTGCCCGGGCGTGCAGTAGCCGCACTGGTACCCGTCGAGGTCGAGGAAGGCCTGCTGGACGGGGTGCAGGCGATCACCCTCGGCCACGCCTTCGATGGTGGTGATCTCGCGCCCCTCGGCCGCGACCGCGAGGCTGAGGCAGGAGACGACGCGCCGCCGGTCGACCAGGACGGTGCAGGCGCCGCACTGTCCCTGGTCGCAGCCCTTCTTGGTGCCGGTGAGGTCGAGGCGCTCGCGCAGGGCGTCGAGGAGGGTGGTGCGGTGGTCGATGGGCAGGTGGTGCTTCTCGCCGTTGATGTTCAGGGTGATCGCACTGGACGTCGACGAGGATGATGGGGCCATGTTCAGCCTTCTCTGGTGTCAGGTGACGAGAAACCGGGGCCTCGGTGGGGCGGCCGCCGATACCGGCCGGGAGTAAGGTAGCCCTAACCGGACTGCTGTCCGCTTACCTGGCAAACGTAACGGACAGCTGTCCGGTTAACAAGAACGGGTTTCGGCCACGAACCCGCGAGGAGGAAGCGTGTCCCAGCCGAAGAAGGACCCCGCCCTGCGTTCGGACGCTCAGCGCAACCGCGAGCGGATCCTGCGCGTGGCCACGGTCGAGCTGACGCTGCGCGCGGACGCCCCGCTGAGCGCGATCGCCAAGAAGGCGGGGGTCGGGCAGGGCACCTTCTACCGCAACTTCCCGCACCGGGAGGCGCTCGTCCTGGAGGTCTACCGCTACGAGATGCAGCAGGTCGCCGACGCGGCGGGCGAGTTGCTGGAGACCCGCCCGCCCGAACGGGCCCTGCGCGAGTGGATGGACCGCCTCGCCCGCTTCGCGATGACGAAGGCCGGTCTGGCGGACGCGATCCGGCTGGTGACCAGCGCGCCGGGCGGCCCCGCCAGGCCAGGCCCCACCCCGGTCATGGAGGCGGCCGGGAACCTGCTCCGCGCCTGCGAGGACGCCGGGACCGTCCGCCCCGGGGTGACCCCGGACGACTTCTTCCTCGCCATCGCCGGTCTCTGGCAGATCGATCCGCACGAGGACTGGGAGCCGAGGGCCGGCCGGCTCCTGGATCTCGTCATGGACGGTCTGCGCGCGGGGGCGCCCGGCCGGTGACCGGGCCACCGCCTCCGCTGTCGGCGGGCCGTGTGATGATGCCCCGTGCGCCGCTCGGACCTGGGGAGGGACCGGGCGCGGAAACAGGGACGGGAGCAGTGGGTTGAGCAAGGGTGGGGCGTCCGTACCGGACGAGGAGTGGGAGCGTTTCCTGAGGGAGTCCGAGGCCGGCAGCCCGGGCGCGCCCGAGGAGCCGTCGGCGCGGGCCCGGATGGTGACGCGGCGGCTTCAGGACGAGCCCGATCCGCCGCGGGGGTGGCGGACGCACGAGCCGCCCCGGCGACAGCGCGGCAAGGGCTGGTACGCGTTCGGCCTGGCGGTCGTCATCGTGCTGCTGGTCGCCGTGGCCGTCGCCCCCGGCCGGATCGTCGGCTGGTTCGACGGCGGGGCCGCGGTGGACACCCTGCCCCGCGCCGCGGAGTCGGAGCGCCCCGGCGGGCCGCCCGGGCTCGAGGCGGACGGCCCGCCTCCCACCCAGGACGAACCGTTCGCCGGATCACCGGCAGCACGGTGGGCCGATGGCGCGGCCGGCATCCGTCTGCCCGCGCCACGGGCGACCGGCTGGATGAGCGAGGCGGAGGTCGGCAAGGCGCTGCAGCGGACCCGGGACTTCCTGGTCGCCTCCGCCCTCGACCCCGCGGTGCTGCGCGGCGAGCGGCCCGAGAAGGCCATGGCGCTCATCAACCCGCACCAGTCGGACGTCCAGGACTTCCTCACCAAGGCGTTCGGCGCGCCCGATCAGGAGAACGATCCTCTGCTGCTGTTCAGCCGCTTCCGGTCCGCCGACGTGCGGCCGGTCGGGGACGTGGTCAAGACCCGCGGCCGGGTCACCTTCCGGGAGGGCGAGAGAGGCGCGGTGGAGGTCTCCACCGATGTCACCTACGTCTACCCGGTCATGCGCGCCTCGGGGGACAGTGACGAGGTCGCGCGCACCATCGTGCGCCGCGAGGTCGTGATGGGCTGGGACGACCCGGCGAAGATCATGATCGAGCCGGGGACCTTCTCCCTCGTCTCCTACAAGGTGGACACCACCAACGGCGGTTGCGACACCTACACCGGCTATCTGATCCCCGCGTTCCTCGCCGACCGCGCCACCGCCGACGGGGGCGACGGCCCTGCGGTCGACCCGTACGACCGGAGCACGCCGATCGAGGAGCGGATGAGGGAAGGCGACGACGAGGGCTGCGGCACCGCCACCCGCTCCTGAGGGAGAGCCACCCGCCCCTGAGCGCCGCCCGCTCCTGGAGGGAGCGCCGGGTCGTCCGCCGTCGTCGGCGCCCGGGTCCGCTGCCTCCCCGCCGCCAATCCGGTGTGGCGGGCCCCGAGTCCTGCCCCGAGGTCTACGCGGCCGGCTCTGGGCCCCGCCCCGCCGCCGTCCACAGCTCGGCGAACCGGTCCAGCAGCCCGGCGGCCGCCGCCGCATCGTCCGTCAACGGCCGGTCGGCGGAATCCCCGTCCAGCACCGAGGCGGCGAGTTCGAAGGCGCGGCCGACGGGCAGCTCCGGGTCGAGGCGCAGTTCGCGCTGGCTCAACGCCCGTACGGCAGCCACGAGTTCGCAGCCCACGACGAGCCGGAACGCCTCGCACGCCCGCAGGGTCTGCCGCGCCGCCAGTGACGCGAAGCTGGCCTGCTCCTCGACGCCCCGGGAGAGCACCGCGTGGCCGAGGGAGGCGGGCGCGGAGAAGGCCCGCAGGTCGCCGAGGGCCGCCCCGGCCGCGTATTCGAGGATCATCACGCCCGAGGAGGCCGGCTCACCGTCCGCGAGGAACGGGCGGAGGCGAGTGAAGCCCGGTTCGTTCAGCGTCGAGAGCCGGGAGGTGGAGAGCCGGGCGACCTGGGTCACCGCGAGCCGGAAGTGGTCGAGGGACAGGGCGAGTTGGGCGAGGTAGAAGCCGCCGTGGTGGTAGGCGGCCATGTCGTCGGCCGAGATCAGCGGGTTCTCGGCCGCCGCGTTGATCTCGACGCCGAGGATCTCTTCCAGCGCGTCCGCCGCGTCGTGGGCGGGCCCGTGGATCTGCGGCACACAGCGCAGGCCGTACGGGTCCTGGATCCGGCCGAGCGGTGGGGTGGGGCGGTCGGGGGCGCCGAGCAGCAGCCGCATCCGCGCCGCGACCGCGTACGAACCGGCGTGCCGCCGCGCCTCGTGGACGGGCAGCGCGTAGGCCTCGTAGCTGCCGTCGATCGCCATCAGGGACAGGGCCGCCACCACCTGGGTGGCGCCGATCAGGGCGCGCAGTTCGTGCAGGGCGAGGGCGGACTGGCCGAGGGTGAGGGCGTTGCTGCTGATCAGGGCGAGGGCGTCGTTGTTGTCGAGCGACTGCGGTTCGGGTGCGGCCCCCGCGCCCTGCCAGGGGTGTTCGCCCGCCAGCGCGAGGCCCATCTGCGCGAGGGCCGCGATGTCGCCGGTGCCGACCGAGCCGAACTCGTTGACCTTCGGGTACGCGCCCGTCTCCAGGGCCTCGCAGAGCGCGGTGACGACGGTGGGGCGCAGGCCGGCACCGCCGGCGAGGAGCTGGTTCGCGCGGACGGCGAGCATGGCGCGGACCTGCCGTGCGGGAAGCTCCTCGCCGATCGCTCCGGCGTGGCTGCGCAGCAGGCGCAGGCCGTGGTCGGCGGCCGCCTCGGTTGGTACGGACTCATTCCGGTTCGCACCGACGCCGGTGGAGCGGCCGTAGACGCGACCCCACGAGGCGATTTCCCGTGCGGCGTCCCACGAGGCCGCCACCCGCTTCATGCCCTCGGCCGCCGGGACGGGCCTGGCGACAGATTCGGCCATGCGTACGACATCTGCGACCATCAGTCGGCGACCGTCGAGGACGACGACCGCATCGCTGCCATCGGCCACCCTGTCCGAGATGTGAGACGACATCAGTTGCAATTCCTCCTCTGTCGGGCACTCCGTCTTGTCCTACGGCCATGAGTAACCAGGGATTTACACCCGAGCGGCGACGACCTATTGACAATCTATTCAGTCACCGAGAACTCTGCATGATGATATGCAGCCGGGCAAGGGACTCCTCATGATCCAATTCGACAAGGCCCACAAGCGCTTCCCCAACGGCACGACCGCGGTGCACGACCTCACGCTCGACCTGCCGGAAGGGGGCGTGACCGTCCTCGTCGGATCTTCCGGTTGCGGCAAGACGACCACGCTCCGCATGATCAACCGGATGGTCGAGCCCACCTCCGGGACGATCAGGGTGGGCGGCAAGGACGTCCTGGAGCAGGACGCCGCCGAGCTGCGCCGCTCCATCGGTTACGTGATCCAGCAGGCCGGGCTCTTCCCGCACCGCACCGTCCTGGACAACATCGCGACCGTACCGCTGCTGCTCGGCCACGGCCGCAGGAAGGCGCGGGCGCGGGCGGCGGAGCTCCTGGAGACGGTCGGCCTCGCCGCCGACGCGGGGAAGCGCTACCCGCACCAGCTCTCGGGCGGCCAGCAGCAGCGCGTCGGCGTGGCCCGCGCGCTCGCCGCCGACCCGCCGGTCCTCCTGATGGACGAGCCCTTCGGGGCCGTCGACCCGGTGGTCCGCACCCAGCTCCAGGACGAACTGCTGCGCCTTCAGAGAGAGTTGAACAAGACCATCGTCTTCGTCACGCACGACATCGACGAGGCCGTACGGCTCGGCGACCGGATAGCCGTCTTCCGCACCGGCGGCCACCTCGTCCAGTGCGCCACCCCCGCCGAACTCCTGGCCCGCCCCGCGGACGCGTTCGTCTCGGACTTCCTGGGCGCGGAACGCGGTCTGAAGCTGCTGTCCCTGACGGCGCTCAAAGAGGTCGCCCAGGGCCCCGCGCCCGAAGGCGCCCGCTGGCAGCTGACCCTGGACGCCGCCCGTAAACCGCTGGCCTGGCACGACAGCGAGAGCAAGGGCGACGTCGAGATACCCGTCCGGCCGCTGCGCGACACCGATTCGCTGCTCTCCGCGCTCAACGAGTCGATCGCCGCGCCGAGCGGCCTCGTCGCCCGGGTCGACGCGGACGGCGTCCTGACCGGCGTCAGCTCCCGCGAGGACATCCACGACCGCGCCGGTCAGGTGCACAGCGCGGCGAGCACGGTGGCGGCGTGAGTGTCGACTGGTCGTGGATAGCCGACCACATCGACGATCTCACCACCCTGACGCTCTCCCACCTCCAGGCGGCGCTGACCGCCGTACTCCTCGGGCTGCTGATCTCGCTCCCCCTGGCCGTGCTGGCGCACCGGGTGCGGCGGCTGCGCGGGCTGCTCCTCGGCCTGTCGAACGTCCTGTTCACGATCCCGTCCATCGCGGTGTTCGTGCTCCTCCTCCCGGTCAGCGGGCTCACTCGCACCACCACCGTCATCGGCCTGACGATCTACACACTGGTCGTGCTGCTGCGGAACACCGTCGAGGGCCTGGACTCCGTCCCCGCCCGGACGAAGGAAGCCGCGAAGGCCATGGGCACCCGGCCGCTGCGCACCCTGCTCACCGTGGAACTCCCCCTCGCGCTCCCGGTGATCATGGCGGGCGTGCGGATCGCGACGGTGATGGCGATCTCGCTGGTCTCCGTGGCCACGTACATCGGCGACGGCGGGCTCGGGCAGCTGTTCACCGACGGGTTCCAGCGCAACTTCCCCACCCCCGTCATCGTCGGCGTCGTCCTGACCCTGCTCCTGGCGCTCGTCGCGGACGCGCTGCTCGTCACTCTCCAGTACGTCCTGACGCCGTGGACCCGCCGGCAGAAGCAGGGGGCCTGAACCGTGTACGAACTCCTCAAGGGCCTCGGCTCCTGGCTGGTCAGCGGCGAGCAGTGGACCGGCTCCGACGGCATCGGCCACCGGCTCGCCGAGCACCTCCAGTACTCGCTGCTCGCCACCCTCGTCGCGGCAGCCATCGCCCTGCCGGTCGGTCTGCTCATCGGCCACACCGGACGCGGCGCGTTCGTCGCGATCAACCTGTCGAGTTTCGGGCGGGCGCTGCCCACGGTCGGTCTCGTGGTCCTCGTCTTCCTCGCCAGCGGTCTGTCGATGTGGCCGGTCTACATCGCGCTGGTGGCGCTCGCGGTCCCGTCCATCGTGACCAACACGTACGCCGGGATGACGGCGGTCGACCCGGAGGTGCGGGACGCGGCGCGCGGCCAGGGCATGCGCTGGCACCAGGTCCTCTTCCAGGTCGAACTGCCCCTGGCACTCCCCCTGATCATGACCGGGCTGCGGCTCGCGCTCATCCAGGTCGTCGCCACGGCGACCATCGCCGCGTACGTCTCCTTCGGCGGGCTCGGCCGGTACGTCTTCGACGGGCTCGCCCAGCGCGACCTCGTGCAGGTCCTCGGCGGGGCCGTGCTCGTGGCGCTCGTCGCTGTCGCCCTCGACCTCGTGCTCTCCGCGCTCCAGCGCGTCCTCTTCCGCCACCGCCCCGCCCCGCAGTCCTAGGAGTCGGCCCCTCATGACCCGTACGAACCGTGAAAGCCGCGTGAACCCCATGAACCGCAGGGCTCTCCTCGGCGGGCTCTTCGCCGCCGCCACCGTCCCCGCGCTCGCCTCGTGCAGCAGCGGCATCACCTCTCTGGAAGGAGACGGGGCCGGGGGCGGTGGCGGCGGCTCCAGCAAGGGCGGCGTCACCATCGGCACCGCCAACTTCACCGAGAACCAGGTCCTCGGCTACCTCTACGCCGCCGCCCTCGAAGCGGCGGGGGTCAAGACCACCGTCCGCCCCAACCTGGGTACCCGCGAGATCCTCATCCCCGCGCTCAAGGGCGGCGACATCGACCTGCTGCCCGAGTACCAGGGCGCGCTGCTGCACTACCTCGACACCAAGGCGACGGCCACGGAGGAGGGCACGATGCAGAACGCCCTCGCCATGCTCCTGCCGCGCGGCCTGCAGATCCTCCCCTACGGCGAGGCGGAGAACGCCGACGCCTTCGCGGTGACCAGTCAGACCGCCGACGAGTACGGCCTGAAGTCCCTGGCCGACCTGGCGAAGCACAACGGCAAGCTCGTCATCGGCGCGGCCCCCGAGGTCAAGAAGCGCACGGTGGGCTCGGTGGGGCTCAAGGAGGTGTACGGCGTGGAGTTCAAGGAGTTCAAGTCCCTCGACTCCTCGGGCCCGTTGGTGAAGGGAGCCCTCAAG
Source organism: Streptomyces sp. NPDC058375 (assembly GCF_042723425.1). Classification (NCBI taxonomy): domain Bacteria; kingdom Bacillati; phylum Actinomycetota; class Actinomycetes; order Kitasatosporales; family Streptomycetaceae; genus Streptomyces; species Streptomyces sp. NPDC058375. The sequence goes on from NZ_JBHXJG010000019.1 coordinate 24,754, forward strand.
AAGGGTGACGTGGACGTGGCGAACCTCTTCACCACCGACACCGACATCGCCGCCGAGGGCTGGGTCGTCCTCACCGACCCCAAGAACCTCATCCCCGGCCAGCACGTCGTCCCGCTGATCGCCGACCGCAAGGCCGACTCGACGGTCCGCAAGGCGCTCGCCCGCCTCGGGGCCGTGCTGACCACGAAGGACCTCACCGAGCTGAACCGACTGGTGGACAAGGACCGGAAGGACCCCGAGGACGTCGCGTACGACTGGGCGGCGGAGCACGGCATCAAGAAGTAGCCGCGCCCGGTCCGCAGGTGCCGGACCGGACGGGCAGCATCACACCACCGAGAGACCAGGAGCCGAGTCATGGCAGCTGAAGACCTGGTGGAGCGCCGCTCCATCGACGTCGTCCCGGACGACGAACGGCACGGGACGGCGTTCAGTCAGTTCACCCTCTGGCTCGGCGCCAACCTCCAGATCACGGCGGTGGTCACGGGCGCGCTGGCCGTCGTCTCCGGCGGCGACGTGGTGTGGTCGGTCGTCGGCCTGCTGCTGGGCAATCTGCTCGGCGGGGCGGTCATGGCGCTGCACTCGGCGCAGGGCCCGAAGCTGGGTCTGCCCCAGATGATCCAGTCCCGGGCCCAGTTCGGGGTGAAGGGCGCGGTCGTCCCGCTGCTGCTGGTGATCCTCATGTACGTCGGGTTCTTCGCGAGCGGCAGCGTGCTGGCCGGCCAGGCGACGGCTCAGCTCATGCACACGAACGACACCACCGGCATCGTGGTCTTCGCGGTGGTCACGGCCGTCATGGCGGCGGTCGGCTACCGGGTGATCCACGTCCTGGGGCGGGTGGCGAGCGTGGTCTGCGCCCTGGCCTTCGTCTATCTGGGCATCCGCCTCCTGGACCGGGTGGACCTCTCCGCGCTGCTCGGCGACGCGCACTTCGACCTGCCGATGTTCCTGCTGGCGGTGTCGCTCTCGGCGTCCTGGCAGCTGGCCTTCGGGCCGTACGTCGCGGACTACTCGCGCTATCTGCCGCGTACGACATCGGGGCGGTCCACGTTCTGGTGGACGCTGTCGGGGTCGGCCATCGGCTCCCAGTGGTCGATGACCTTCGGCGTGCTCGTGGCGGCGACCGCCGGGGAGGCGTTCCTCGCCAACCAGGTCGGCTATGTCGTCGGCCTCGGCGGCGCGGGTCTGATCGCGTCGTTCCTGTACTTCGTGATCGCGCTCGGCAAGCTCACCATCAACGTGCTGAACACGTACGGCGGATTCATGTCGATGGTGACGAGCATCAGCGGATTCCGCGGTCAGCGGACGCTGTCGCCGCGCGGCCGGGCCGTGTACATCGGGCTGATCATGGTGGCGGGGACAGCGCTGGCGCTGCTGGGCAAGGACAGCTTCCTGACGTCGTTCAAGGACTTCCTGCTGTTCCTGCTGACGTTCTTCACCCCATGGTCGGCGATCAATCTGGTCGACTACTACCTGATCTCGCGGGAGCGGTACGACATCCCCGCGCTGTCCGACCCCCGGGGCCGCTACGGCGCCTGGCGCTGGGACGCCCTCACCGTCTACGGGATCGGTGTCCTGGCCCAACTCCCGTTCCTGGTGACGCACTTCTACACGGGCCCGCTGGCGGATCCGCTGGGCGGCGCGGACGTCTCCTGGATCGTGGGCCTGGTGGTCCCGGCGGTGCTGTACTGGCTGCTGGCCCGCCGCGACACCCGGCACATCCCCGAGGAGACGGTGTACGTCCTCGCCCCACCGCGCGAGCGCTGAGGGGATGGAGACACACAAACAGCGGGCGGGGCCGGACACATGGTGTGTCCGGCCCCGCCCGCTGTTCGCGCGGCGCCATGTCAGACGCGACGGTGGCGGCCGTAATACTCACCCGTCGTGCGGTGGAAATCCGCGTCGCCGATGTGCTTTTCCTTGTCGAACTCCGGAGAGTCCTTGATCTGGTCCTTGGTGAGGTCGACGTAGACCTTCTTGTCGTCGGTGTCGATCCGGCTCACCGTGCCCGCCGGAAGCAGAACGTCCTTACCGAAGATCCATACACCGGTGTCGACCACCAGATAAGAGGACGTGACGTCGTCGGAGTGCTTGTCGACCTTTCCGATGCTGCCGTCCGTCGCCTCGACCTTGTAGCCGATCAGGTCGGTGCCGACGGTGTGACCGACGCTCGGGTTGTATCCCCACAGGTTCTCGCTCATGGAAAACTCCTCTGTCCGCATGGAAGTCAATGACGTATTCGAGGCGGTCTCCGGGCGGGCGCCGGCACCGGCCGGGCCATGTCGTCCGGGCGGGCTTCCCTTTTCCTCATCAACCGCTGCCAGCCTCGTGCCCCTCTCCCTCCGGCGTATGTCCACGAAATCGATTGTTTCCCGAGGGAATTCGGGGGAATTCGGCGGGGTCGACTCGCCCGGCACGGCTCCGCGTTCCCCCGGATGGACCCCGCGTCAGATTACCGACCGGTAGCCGAAACGATACGAGGCATGCGCTCGATCCCACATGGGGCCGTCGGCCGCCACGGGCCGTTGGTACGGCCACCTCCCCCTCACCCGATCGGCCGAGCACCGTCCCCGTCGGCAGAGGCCTCGCCATCGCGTTCATATCATCCCGAAATGCCCCTTTCGGCGAATCACCTTAGCCTGCTGACACTGCTCGGATAGTCGACAGCCGGCGGCCGTCGGCGGAGGGCGAGCTTCCATGGCTGAGCTACGTAAGAAGTCCGGACTGGTCGGCGAGTTGTCGGCCGAATTCGCGGGCACGATGATCCTCATCCTCTTCGGGTGCGGCGTCGTGGCCCAGGTGTCGGCGGGCGGAGCCCTGACGGATCCGGCGGGCGGTCTCGGGGACCACGACAGCATCGCCTGGGCGTGGGGGCTGGGCGTCACGCTCGGCGTCTATGTGGCGGCGCGGCTGAGCGGGGCCCATCTCAACCCCGCGGTGACCCTGGCGCTGGCCGCGTTCAAGGGGTTCCCCTGGAAGAAGGTGGCTCCGTACGCGGTGGCGCAGACGGCCGGTGCGTTCGTGGCCGCGCTGATCGTCCGCTGGAACTACAGCGAGGCGCTGGCGAAGGCCGACCCCGGGCACACCATCAAGACGCAGGGCGTCTTCTCCACCCTGCCCGCCAACGGCAACCCCGCTCTGCCGGTGCACGAATGGGGCGCGTTCCGCGACCAGATCATCGGCACCGCCGTCCTGCTGCTGCTGATCATGGCCATCACCGACCTGCTGAACACCCCGCCCGGCTCCAACATGGGCCCGTTCATCATCGGCCTGGTCGTGGTCGCGATCGGCATGGCCTGGGGAACGAACGCCGGGTACGCGATCAACCCGGCCCGCGACTTCGGCCCCCGGCTGGCGAGCTTCCTCACCGGGTACGGCGGGGCGTGGCGGGACCAGTACGGGAATCTCTACTTCTGGGTGCCCATCATCGGCCCGCTGATCGGCGGCCTGCTGGGCGCGGGGCTCTACAAGGCCCTCGTCGGACGCTTCCTGCCGTCCGCGGAACCCGAACCGCCGGGTCGCGTCCCGGCGCCCAAGGACTGAACCACAGCGCCCGGAGAGGCGGCACATCATGGCGGACTTCATCGGCGCGGTGGACCAGGGGACCACCAGCACCCGATTCATGATCTTCGATCACGGCGGCAACGAGGTCGCCCGGCACCAGCTGGAGCACGAGCAGATCCTGCCCCGCTCCGGCTGGGTGGAGCACGACCCCGTGGAGATCTGGGAACGCACCAACTCGGTGATCCAGAACGCTCTGCGGCACGGTGGTCTGTCGCCGACCGACCTGGTGGCGATCGGCATCACCAACCAGCGCGAGACGACGGTGGTCTGGGATCCGCGCAACGGGCGGCCCTACTACAACGCCATCGTCTGGCAGGACACCCGTACCGATGCCATCGCGGCGAACCTGGAGCGCTCGGGGAAGGGCGAGGTGATCCGCCGCAAGGCCGGGCTGCCGCCCGCGACGTACTTCTCCGGCGGCAAGATCCAGTGGATCCTGGAGAACGTCGACGGCGTACGGGAAGCGGCGGAGGCCGGGCACGCGCTCTTCGGCAACACGGACGCCTGGGTCCTGTGGAACCTGACCGGCGGCCCGAACGGCGGTATCCACGCCACCGATGTGACCAACGCGAGCCGCACCATGCTGATGGACCTGGAGACCCTCGACTGGGACGAGGAACTCCTGGGCTTCTTCGGCATCCCCCGGGCGATGCTTCCGAAGATCAACCCCTCGTCGGACGCGGAGGCCTACGGGTCCACGCGCACCTCCCGGCCGCTGAGCGCCGCCATTCCCATCGGGGGCGTCCTCGGCGACCAGCAGGCGGCCACGGTCGGCCAGGTCTGCTTCTCCCCCGGCGAGGCCAAGAACACCTACGGGACCGGCAACTTCCTGGTGCTCAACACCGGCGCGGAACTGGTCCGTTCGCAGAACGGCCTGCTCACTACGGTGGCGTACCAGTTCGGCGACGAACCGGTGGTCTACGCGCTGGAGGGGTCCATCGCCGTCACCGGTTCCGCGGTGCAGTGGCTGCGCGACCAGATGAAGATCATCAAGTCGGCGCCGGAGAGCGAGGAGCTGGCCCGGAGCGTCCAGGACAACGGCGGGATGTACTTCGTGCCCGCGTTCTCCGGCCTGTTCGCACCGTACTGGCGTTCCGACGCCCGCGGCGCGATCGTCGGCCTGGCCCGGTACAACGACAACGCCCACCTGGCGCGGGCCACGCTGGAGGCCATCTGCTACCAGAGCCGCGATGTGGTCGAGGCGATGGAGCAGGACTCCGGGGTCCATCTCGACGTGCTCAAGGTCGACGGCGGCGTCACCGCCAACGACCTCTGCATGCAGATCCAGTCGGACGTCCTCGGCGTCGAGGTCAGCCGTCCCGTCGTCGCCGAGACGACCGCTCTCGGCGCCGCCTACGCGGCGGGGCTCGCCACCGGTTTCTGGCAGAACACCGACGAGCTGCGCGCCCAGTGGCACGAGTCGAAGCGGTGGTCGCCCCAGTGGTCCGAGAAGCAGCGCGCGGAGGGCTACGCGGGCTGGAAGAGGGCGGTGGAGCGCACCCTCGACTGGGTGAAGGTCCCTTAGGGGGTATCCGGCGGAGACCCCTCGCATAGGTTGGGCCGGTCCCACCCGACATCCCGACGAGGACCGGCCCATGCCCAGCAGTTCCAGCACCAGCACCAGCACCAGCACCAGCACCAGGATCCGCCTGATAGAGCCCGCCGACGCGGCCCCGATCGCCGCCCACCGGGTGCGGGACGCCGAGGCCTTCCGGCCGTGGGAACCGGCCCAGCCGGACGACTTCTTCACCACGGAGGGCCAGGCGGAGCGGATCGAGGGCCTGTTGGCCGGCCACCGGGCGGGCACGGTCTGGCCGGGCGTGGTGCTCGCCGGTGACGAGGTGATCGGGCAGGTCACCGTCGGCGGCATCCTGCCGCAGCCGCATCTGCGCCGCGCCTCCCTCGGGTACTGGATCGCGAGCGTCGCCCAGAACCAGGGGCACGCCGGCAGGGCCGTCGGGCTCGCGCTCCGAGTAATGCGGGACGAACTCGGCCTGCATCGCGCCGAGGCGTCCACCAACCTGGAGAACCTGCCCTCCCAACGGGTGCTGCGCCGCAACGGGTTCACCCCGTACGGCGTCGCTCACTCCGCGATCTTCCTCGACGGCGACTGGCGGGACGGGCTGCTGTGGGAGCGGATCCTCAGCGACTGAACTCCCCCGCCCGCGCTTGGATGACAGCCACTAAGTTGCTTCGTATGCGTGGCCCAGCCTCCGTTCAGCCGGCCGCCCGCACGGGGCGCCCGTTGCAGCGGCCGAGGAGGAAGGAGCCCGCCTCAGTGGCGTCCCACCGTCGTCCCAAGCAGCCCAGCCACGGATACACGTCCGTACTCACCGCGGCCGCGGCCGTCGCATTCCCCGTCCCCACGTCCCTCACGTCCGTGCGCCTTCGCGCGCCCGGAAAGCACAGTGCGTGCACGGGTAGGCCGGCGGGCACGGCTAGAACCCCTTGCGCGACTCCCGTACCAGCAGCACCAGCAGATACGCGCCGCCGACGCACACGGTGACCGCGCCGGTCGGCAGCACCACGTCCTCGATCGCGTGCTGCGCCGCGATGTCGGCGCCGAGCAGCAGGAGTGCGCCGACGAGCGCCGAACCGGCGAGGTCGACGGAGGATCCGCGCCCGGTGAGGCGGCGGGCGATCTGCGGCGCGGCCAGGGCCACGAAGACGATGGGGCCCGCCGCGGCGGTCACCGCGGCGGTCGCGGCCACGCCGAGGACGACCAGCAGCAGCTTCGTGCGCTCGACGCGTACGCCCAGCATCGCCGCCGTGTCGTCGCCCAGTTCGAGCCACCGCATCCGGCGTTGCGCCGCCGGGGCCACCAGGGCGACCGCTGCCACCAGGGCGGAGGCCGTCAGGACGGCGGGCCAGCCGATGGCGCTCAGCGAACCGGCGCCCCACACCGCGGCCCGCAGCGCGGTGTCCACGTCGGCCTTCACGGAGAACCAGGTGTTGACCGAGGACAGCAGCGCCCCGACCGCGATCCCCACGATGATGAGCCGGAAGCCTCGCACGCCCCGCCGGAACGCCAGCAGGTACACGGCCAGCGCGGTGACGAGCCCGCCGGCGAGCGCGCCCGCCGCGAGGGCGGAGTAGCTGCTCGCGCCCGCGAGCAGCGTGAGGACGACACCGGTGTAGGAGCCGGTGGTGAAGCCGATGACGTCGGGGCTGCCGAGCGGATTGCGGGTCAGGGACTGGAAGACCGCGCCGCCCATGGCGAGGGCGGCCCCGAACACCACGGCGGCGACGATGCGCGGCGCCCGCCACTCCAGGACGACGGTGCGGACGCTGTTGCGGGCGGTGCCGGTCATGACCGACATCAGGTCGCCGAGGCTCAGCGTGTAGCTGCCGAGGGTGAACGCCCAGAGCGCCAGGGCGACCAGCGCGGCCGACAGCAGCCCGCAGACGACCAGCGAACGGCGTGACGCCCGCAGGCTCAGGGAACCCGCCCTGAGCACGAATGCCCCGCTCACAGCTCCCTCACCCGGCTTCCGCGCACCAGGAGGATCAGGACGGGCGCGCCGATCAGCGGCATCATGACGCCGACCTGCAGCTCGGAGGGGATCACGATCAGCCGGCCCAGGACGTCGGCGATCAGTACGATCACCGGGGCGAGGACGGCGGAGAAGGCGAGGATCCAGCGCCAGTCGGGGCCGGTGAGCCATCGGACGGCGTGCGGCACCATGAGGCCGACGAACATCAGCGGGCCCGCCGCGGCCGTCGCCGCACCGCACAGCAGGGCCACCGCGACCACCACCCCGCACCGCACCGCGCCGACCCGCAGCCCGACGGCCCGGCCCGCGTCGTCGCCGAGGGCGATCGCGTTGAGCGGGCGGGCGCAGAGGGCGGCGGCCAGCAGTCCGGCCAGGACGAAGGGCAGGACGTCCCCGGCGGTGCCCGTCGGGCGGTCGGTGATGGTGCCCGCTCCCCAGAACCTCATACGGTCGAAGGTCTCCGTGTCGATCAGGGCGAGGGTCTGCGAGATGCCGAGCAGGACCGCCGTGAAGGCGACTCCGACGAGGGTGAGGCGCAGCGGCGTGGGCCCGCCCCGGCCGCCGCTCGCGGCGAGGTAGACGAACGCTGATCCGAGGACGGCGCCGACGAGGGCGAAGGGCAGGTACTGCTCGATGCGGGTGACGCCGAAGACGGCCACGCCCAGGGTGACGGCGAAGCCCGCGCCGGCGTTGACGCCGAGGACACCGGGGTCGGCGAGCGGATTACGGGTGAGCGCCTGCATCAACGCGCCCGCCACGCCCAGGGACACCCCGACGACGATGCCGAGCAGCGTGCGGTCCACGCGTGCGCCGCTGACCGTGGCGTGCGAGGCGGAGCCGTCGGGAGCGGTCAGCGCCTGCCACACCACGTCGAGCGGGAGCAGCGCCGAGCCGATCGCGACGCTGAGCAGCACCGCGACGAGGAGGGCGCCGGCGGCGATGCCCAGGCCGATGAGCCGACGCGTCCTTCGACGTGACGACCTCGACGGTGTGGCCGGTGGTGGCGCGGCCGTCTTCGCGAGCGCCTGTGCCATCTGTTCTCCCTGAGCAACCTGCCACCCGGACAGGCCGGAGTGCCGTGCGTGATCGAGGTACGTGTACTGCTGGAGCCGCTGCGGCGAATACGTACTGCTGGGGCCGTCGCGGGCCCGGCTCCCCCGGGTTCAGCTCCCGAGCGCCCCCACCGCGTCCGTGGAGAGCGCGTTCACCGGCACCCCGGACTCGCGGCTCAGCGCGCGCAACAGCCCGGCCCGGGTCGCGTAGCCGGCCGCCCTGGCCGCCGCCGTCAGTTCGCCCCCGCCGCGGAGGTGTTCGACGGCGGCGTTCATCCTGGCCCGGTTGCGCCACCGTGTGAAGGGCAGTCCGGTCTCGTCGAGGAAGACGCGCTGCACCTGACGAGCGCTCATCCGGTGCTGTTCGGCGAGCTGCTCCAGCGTCGCGGAGGGGGTGCGCAGCGCCTCGCGGGCGAGGGCGCGCACGGCTGGGTGGACGGGCAGCACGACCGGGAAGTAGTGCCGGGAGATGCCTCTCAGCACCCGCCCCAGCTCCTGGCGGAACGGCTCGACCTGCTCCGGCGTGGTGGGCGCGGCGCCGAGTGCGGTGGTCATGACCTCGACGATCGCGGGTACCGCCCCGAGCGGCTGAACCCGGCATCGTGGCTGGTCAGCGGGGTCGAGGAAGGGTCCGAGCGCCATGCCGCCCGACTCGATCCGCAGCGCGTGCGGCACCCGGGAAGCGAGCCAGAGCGCCTCGTGCCGCCCGAGCCGCCACTCCTCGCCGTCGGCGAAGAGGCGGGCGTTGCCCGTCACCACGTAGACGAGATGGGGCTCGTCGTGCTGGTGCGTGTCGTGTCCCAGAAAGCGGATGGCGTTCTCGGCGACCACGGTGCCGAGGGATGTCGTCGGCAAGCGTGCCTCCCGTTGTGCGATGCGTCGTGTCCGTCACTGGCGATGTCGTACTCGGATCGACGCAGCGGAACCAGCGAGGTTAGCCTCACCTTACCAACAGCTCGAACGGTCGAGCCTGCCCAGTCTCATGAGGTCCCATGTCTGCTCCTGCCCGTCTTCTCGCCGTCGCGGTCATCGCCGCGCTGGCCCTCACCGGCTGCTCGGCCTCCGACCCGTCGGGCGACGGGGACAAGGCGTCCGCCGCGAAGGCCCGTACCGTCACGACCGACTACGGCAAGGTGAAGGTGCCGGCCGAGCCGAAGCGGGTGGTCGTTCTGAACCACGCGCTGGCCGGGTATCTCTACGACCTCGACGTGCCGGTCACGGCCACGATCCCCGAGGCCGCCGAGAGCAAGGGCGCGTTCTCCCCGAACTGGGCCAAGGAGGCGAAGGAGGACGGCACGACGTTCCTGCCGTGGAGCGTCGACGGCTTCGACCTGGAGGCGATCCTCGCCCTGGAGCCCGACCTCATCGTCGGCGGCGGCATCGGCTTCCCGCTGTTCCAGGCGGAGAAGGTGTACGACGACCTCTCCGACATCGCCCCCACCGTGCTCGTCGGCAAGAAGCTCGGCGACTGGCGGGCCCAGTTCTCCTTCCTCGCCGACGACGTGTTCGGCAAGCCCGACGTGTACAAGGAGCACGTGGCCGCCTACGACCGGCGGATCGGCGAGGTGAAGAAGGCGATCAAGCCGCCGGCCGGTCCGGTCTCCTTCCTCGCCCTCACCGGCGACGGCACGGCCTACGGCCTGGTGGAGAGCGTGGGCCTGCCCACGGAGCTGAAGAAGGTCGGCATCACACCGGCGCCGGTCTTCGCCGACGGCGGGTTCAAGGTGTACGGGCAGGGCGGTGACATGTTCGAGCTGTCGACCGAGAAGGTGGGGCAGACGATCACCCAGCCGTCCGTGTTCGTGATGGGCTTCAACGGCGACACGACCGACGTCGCCACCCTGAAGAAGAACCCCGTCTACGGCGCGCTGCCCGCCTTCAGGGCGAACCGGGCCTATGACCTGCCGCACTGGGTGCTGCGCGGCGACTACGACGAGTCGATGGCCCTGCTCGACATCATCGAGAAGCAGTTCTCCTGATGGCCGCCCAGCGCGCGTACACGACACATCCCCTCGTCCTGCGCCGGGTCGCCGTGCGCCGCGTCGAGGAGGTGACCCCCAGGATGCGGCGCGTCGTCCTCGGCGGCGCGGACCTCGCGGCGTTCACCCGCGACGGGGTCGACCACCCCGCCTTCGCCGCCCCCGGGTTCGACGACCACATCAAGCTGATCCTGGCCGCCGAAGGGGACGTCCGGGCGGCGCTGCCCGCGCAGTTGCCGCACGGCATCGAGTGGATCCCGGCCGAGCACCGGCTGACCCGCGACTACACGCCCCGGCGAGTGGACCTCGACGCGGGAGAGCTGCACCTCGACTTCGTGGTGCACGGCGACGGGCCGGCGGAGTCCTGGTCCGCGGCGGCCCGGGAGGGCGACGAGCTGTGGTTCGTCGGGCCCAAGTCGTCGCTGCGGCTGCCGGATGGGCTGGACTGGCTCCTCCTCGTCGGGGACGAGACGGCCCTGCCCGCGATCGGCCGCTTCCTCGACGAACGTCCCCTCGACGCCCCGGCACACATCCTGGTGACCGTCTCGGACGACGCGGCGCGCCAGGAACTGGCCCTGCGCGACGGCGACACGGTCACCTGGGTCCTCGCGGAGCCGGGTGACGCGGCGGCGCTGGAGGCCGCCGTCCGCGCGCTGCCGGTGCCGCCGGGCGAGGGGTACGTCTGGGCGGCGGCGGAGAGCCGGGCGCTGCTGCCGGTACGCCGGTATCTCCAGCGGGAGCGGAAGCTCCCCAAGGACCGGGTGAACATCACGGGTTACTGGCACCGCGAGGAGCCCGCCGCGCCGGAGGCGGAGGCCACGGCCGACGCGGGCGCTGCCACGGCGGCCCCTGCCGGGATTCCGTCGCCGCTGCCGTGGCTGGTCGCCCGGGCGGCGTTGCAGCTCGGCGTGGTGGACGCGGTGGCCGACACGCCGGGACTCTCCGCCGACACCCTCGCGGCCCGGCTGGGCGTGCCCGGTACGGGGATCGCCGTCCTGCTGCCGCTGCTCGCCGCGTACGACGTGATCGTCGGCGACGCGGACGGAAGCGGGCTGCGCCTGGGCGCGGCGGGCGAGGAACTCCTGGACGACCACGAGCGCGAGGAGTACACCGGCCACGAGGCCGAGCTGCTGCTCGCCCTCGCGCACCTGGCTCCCGCGCTCCGGGACGGCACATCGCCCTGGCGGCTCGCCTCGGGCGCCACCCTCCACGACACGGTGGCCCACGAAGCGGAACGTTACGCCGAACTGGTCGAGGAGTGCGAGCAGTTGGTGTTCCTACTGACCGGTCTGACGGCCGACCCGCTCTGGGAGGACGTCGGTACCTGCCTCCTGACCGGGCCGGGCAGCGCCTCGGTGGCCGCCGCCCTCGACGACGCCGGGCGGCGCGTACGGCTGCGGATCGCGGAGGAGGGCACACCGGCCGCGGTCCTGCGCGGACACGTTCCCGCGCCGGACCGGATCGACTGGACGGCCGGCCCGGCGGATGTCGCGGTCGCCGCGAAGGCGCTGGCGTACCGCACCGACGAGGAGGCCGTACAGCTCCTCGCGCGGCTGGCCGAATGGACCGGCACGGCGGTGCTCGTGGAGGCCTCGCGCCCGGACGGACTGAGCCCGCACGCGGCCGAGGCGGCGCTGCACGCGTTCACCGCGACCGGCGCCCCGCTGCGCGACTCCGCCGCCCTCGCCGTCCTCGCGGAGCGGTCGGGCTGGCGGGTCGAGCGGACCGTCGCGCTCGGCTGGGGCGCGGAGGCCACCGTCCTGCGCCGGGCCTGAACAGCCGCCCCCACGGGGGTGGGGCGGGCGGGGAGGCCGCCGGGGTCAGCTCGACCTCGGCGGCCTCTGCGCGTCGAAGGCGAAGAGCGTGTTGTCGTCCGCGGCCACGAACAGCGCGCGCCCCGCGACGGTCACGCGCGGGCTCGCGTTCTGCGACCCCGTCAGACCGTCGGCCCGCGGGTCCGTCGTCCACAGCGGTTTGCCGTCGTCCGGCGACAGCGCGACGACCCGGCCGGTGGCCGAGCTGAAGTACACCGCGCCGGCTCCGGCCGCGGGGCCCGACGCGCCCTCGACGCCGGTCTGCCGCGACCACTTCTTCCGCCCGGTCGCGGGGTCGAACGCCGTCACGAGACCGGTCTGCCCGCTCACGTAGACGGCGCCGTCCGCCATGCCGGGCGTGCCGTCGTACACCGTGTCGAGCCGGGAGTACGTGACCTTCCGCGTGGCCGGGTCGACCCGCGCCACCCCGTCGTACCCGGCCGGGGCCGTCTCCTCGTAGTGCTTCGAGAGGAGTACGAGCCTGCCGTCGGCGACGCCCATCGGCACGACGGGTCCGTCGACCGCGACGGTCCCGCCGTACACGCCGGAGTCGAGGGCGAGCGTGCGCAGGGTGGGGTTGCGCACCTGAAGGTCGTCCACCTCCGCTTCCGTTGCGCACATCGCGAGGAGCCGCTGTCCTACCGGGACGGGCGCGCACTGCGCGCCCGCCGGGAACGGCGTCGTCCAGGCGACATCACCGCTGTGGGCATCCCGGGCCTCGAAGCGGGAGTTGGCCGCGTCGACCGTCACCACGGCGGAGCCGACCACGACGGCGTCCCGGCTCCGGCCCGTGACGGCCGTCGACTGAGCGCCGGTCGGCACCGACCACAGCTCCCGGCCGCTGTCCGCGTCGAGGGCCACCACCTCCTGGGGAGGCCCCTGCGGGGCGTCCTGGTCGGCGAAGCGGTAGCCGACCACCGTGTCGTCGGTGGCGCCCACCAGGTGCATGCCCTGGACGGGGACGCCCGGGCTCTTCGCGGTCCACACCCGCGATCCGTCGCGGGCGTCGAGGCGGGTCGCGACGACACCGCCGCCCCCGCAGAAAAGCGCGTCGCCCCGCGCGACGCAGCGCAGCTCGTCGGGGATGTCCTCGCGGCCGCCCGGCACGGTCCTGCGCCACGGCTCGAAGCCGTCCGGGAGGGTGCCGCCCGGCGCGGCGGTACTCCGGCCGGTGTCTTTGCCGCGGCCGTCCGCGCCGGCGCTGTTCCCCCCGGCACCGCCCGTCGTCAGTGCGGCGACTCCCCCGCCGACCGCCGCCACCGCGACCGCCGCCGCGAGCACGGGCCGCCACCGGCGGCGCAGGCGACCACCGATCGCGGTACCGGTGCTCCGGGCGCCGGACGCGGCCGGGGCGGTGGGCGTCGGGGCGGCGGACGCCGGTTCGGTGGGTGTCGACGCCCGCGACGGATCGGTGGATGCCGGGCCGGTGGAAATCGGATCGGTCGACGTCGGGCCGGTGGGCGCCGGATCGGTCGGCGTCGAGGCGGTGGGCCCCGGGCCGGTGGGCGTACGGCCGGTCGGCGTCGTGAGGTGATGCTGCGTGATCATGTCGCGGGTACGCCCCGCCCCCGACCCACCGGCCTCGGTCTCGGACTCGCCGAGTTCGACCGGCAGATCCCGCAGCAGTACGAGGAGTTCGTCCGCCGAGGGCCGCCCCTCGGGCTCCTTGTCCAGGCACGGCTCGACGACCGCCCGCAGGGCCATCGGCACCGCGCCCAACGACGGTTCCTCGTGGACCACCTGATACGCCGTGATGTAGGGGCTGTCCGCGTCGAAGGGCCCGTGCCCCGTCGCCGCGTACACCAGGAGCGTCCCCAGCTAGAAGACATCCGACCGGGGCCCCACGCCGCGCGGGGCCTGCAACTGCTCGGGGGACATGAAGGGCGGCGTACCGATGACCCGCCCGGTCATCGTCAGCGTCTGCTGGTCCACGGCGCGCGAGATGCCGAAATCGATGACGCGGGGGCCCTCGGGCGAGAGCACGACGTTCGAGGGCTTCAGATCGCGGTGGACGACCCCCACCCGGTGGATGTCGCGCAGCGCCTCCGCCAGCCCGATGGCGAGCCTCCGCAGCTCCGCCCCGTTCAGCGGGCCCTGCTCGGCTATGCGCTGGGAGAGCGTGGGCCCCTCGATGTAGGTCGTCGCCATCCACGGCTGCTCGGCCTCGGGAGCGGCGTCGACCACGGCGGCGGTGAACGCACCGCTGACCCGCCGCGCGGCCGCCACCTCCTGCCGGAAGCGGATGCGGAACTCGTCGTCCCCCGCGAACTGCTGGTGGATCAGCTTGATCGCGACTGGCCGGCCCGAACTCGTACGGGCCAGGAAGACCGTGCCCATGCCACCCGAACCGAGCCGCTCCTCCAGCGGATAACCGCCGATCTCGGCTGGATCACCTCCGCGCAGCGACACTCTTCCCGACCTCCCGTCCCCCGTGCGCCTCTGCCACCACGGGCCCGCTCATCCGTCCTGCACCCAAACTAGTCGCAGGGCGGTACGGCGGAGCAGAGCGGGTGACGACATCGACCGCCGGACGGCTCCGCACGCCCTGGTCGGCGGCCGGCGCGGACGCGGAGCCCTCACGCGGAACGAACAAGGTGAAAGTTTAACCAACGACCTTCTCAAGCCTTCTCAACCGGATCCCCACTCACTACGGTGATGGACCCATGAGTCCCCCCATCGCCCCCGTGGGCTGGAGTCGCTGGCTGGTGCCGCCCGCCGCCCTCTCGATCCACCTCTCCATCGGTCAGGCCTACGCCTGGTCCGTGTTCAAACCACCGCTGGAGGACGCGCTCGGCCTGAGCGGCACGCAGAGCGCCCTCCCCTTCCAGCTCGGCATCGTCATGCTCGGGCTCTCCGCCGCCTTCGGCGGCACTCTCGTGGAGCGCCGGGGGCCCCGATGGGCCATGACCGTCGCCCTCGTCTGCTTCTCCTCCGGCTTCCTGCTCTCCGCACTCGGGGCCGCGACCGAGCAGTTCTGGCTGATCGTGTTCGGGTACGGCTTCGTCGGGGGCATCGGCCTCGGCATCGGCTACATCTCGCCCGTCTCGACGCTCATCAAGTGGTTCCCCGACCGCCCCGGCATGGCCACGGGCATCGCCATCATGGGGTTCGGCGGCGGCGCGCTGATCGCCTCGCCCTGGTCGGCGCAGATGCTGGAGTCCTTCGGCAGCGACAGCCACGGCATCGCCCTGGCCTTCCTGGTGCACGGACTGAGCTACGCCGTGTTCATGCTGCTCGGCGTCCTGCTGGTACGGGTACCGCGCCCGCGCACCGAGGAACACCGGGCGGACGGCAGCCCGGCCATCGCCCCGGGGCCGCAGGTGTCGGCGCGTCAGGCGTTGCGCACCCCGCAGTTCTGGCTGCTGTGGGTCGTGCTCTGCATGAACGTCACGGCCGGCATCGGCATCCTGGAGAAGGCAGCGCCGATGATCACGGACTTCTTCGCGGGCACCTCCACGCCCGTGTCGGTGACCGCGGCCGCCGGTTTCGTCGCCCTGCTGTCCGCGGCCAACATGGCCGGCCGGATCGGCTGGTCCTCGACCTCCGACCTGATCGGGCGCAAGAACATCTACCGCGTCTACCTCGGTGCGGGCACGCTCATGTACGCGCTCATCGCCCTGGTGGGAGACTCCTCCAAGCCGCTGTTCGTCCTGTGCGCGCTGGTCATCCTCTCCTTCTACGGCGGCGGCTTCGCGACGATCCCCGCCTACCTCAAGGACCTGTTCGGCACCTATCAGGTGGGCGCGATCCACGGCCGACTGCTCACCGCCTGGTCGACCGCCGGCGTACTGGGGCCGCTGATCGTGAACTGGATCGCCGACCGGCAGGAGGAGGCCGGGAAGGACGGCGCGGATCTGTACGGGACGTCGCTGCTCATCATGATGGCCCTGCTCGTCATCGGCTTCGTCGCCAACGAACTGGTCCGCCCGGTCCACCCGTCCCACCACCTCGCCGCAGGCACCCCAGACACCACAGGCACCGCTGGCACCGCCGCCCCGGCCGTCGCCGCGCAGAAGGGAGCGCCCGATGACCGACACCAGCAGTCAGAGTCCGCCTGACGGGTCCGCGGGCAGGGACCGGCGGCCGCTGATCGCCTTCACCTGGCTGTGGGTGGGCGCCCCGCTCGCCTACGGGCTGTACGAACTGGTCCGCAAGGCCACCCAGTTGTTCACCGGCTGAGGGCTCACCGACCGACCCCGGGGCAGGCCCCCCGGGGTCACGGTCGCCGCCGGGTTCAGGCGCCGCCCACCAGGTCCGGGGCGCGCAGCATGGCGTCCGGGATCCCCCACGCGTCGACGAGACCGCCCGCCAGCGGCCGGACCTTGCGGCAGAGGTCGTTCACCTCGCGGGTGATCGCCTTGGAGCGCTGGACGGTCAGCCGCCCGTGCTCCATGAACCACGCCCGGTCGGCCTCGATCGTCGACAGCGCGTACAGGTCGCACAGCAGGCCCAGCGCGACCTTGTCGCCGCCCTCGGGCAGCGAACGCGTCTTCTCGACGAACGCCTCCAGGACCAGCCGCTCGATGTGGGCGCGGGCGACGGCGATGACGTGGTCCTGGACCTCGGAGAAGACGGCCCCGGGGTCGCGCTTCCGGTCGACCCCGGACTTGAGCCTGCGGGCCACCCCGGCGAGCATGTGCTCCTCGCGATAGCGGACCATGGCGAGCTGGTACTCCGAGTCGAGCAGGCCGGCTTCCTGGTCCCACTCGTCGCCGCCCGGCAGCAGGTCCCGTACGCGTTCGAGCAGCTTGTGGGCCGAGGTCTTCTCGATGACCGTCTCGACGGCGAGGTTGGTGACGTAGCGGACCATGCCCAGCTGGTCCAGGTCCTCGAACTCGCTCGCGTAGTCGGTGAGCAGGCCCTTGGCGACGAGCTGCAGCAGGACGTGGTTGTCGCCCTCGAAGGTGGTGAAGATGTCGCTGTCGGCCTTGAGCGCGGCGAACCGGTTGGCGCCGAGATAGCCGGCGCCGCCGCACGCCTCGCGGCACTCCTGGATCGCCCGGGTGGCGTGCCAGGTGGAGAGCGCCTTGGTTCCGGCGGCCCGGGACTCCAGCAGCCGCCGCGCCTGCGGGTCGCTCTCCAGGTCGGAGAAGACGTCGTGGAGCTGCGTGCGGAGGACGTCCTGCGCGAAGTGCAGCGCGTACGTGCGCGCGACGAGCGGCAGCAGACGGCGCTGGTGCAGTCCGTAGTCGAGGAGCAACCGCTCCTCCTCCTGGGCTCCGGCCGCGAACTGCCGACGCCGCAGGGCGTACTTCACGGCGATCGCGAGGGCGACCTTGGCGGCGTTGACCCCGGCACCGCCGACGCTGACCCGGCCCTGCACCAGGGTGCCGAGCATGGTGAAGAAGCGGCGGTCGGGGTTGTCGATCGGGCTCTCGTAGACGCCCTCCGGGGTGACGTCGGCGAACCGGTTGAGCAGCGCTTCGCGCGGTACCCGCACCCCGTCGAACCGGATGCGCCCGTTGTCCACGCCGTTGAGGCCCATCTTGCGCCCGTCGTCCTCGATCGAGACACCGGGCGCCACCTCGCCGTCGACGCGGATGGGTACGACGAACGCGTGCACGCCCTCGGACGTGCCGCCCACCTCCAACTGGGCGAAGACGACCGCGAGTTCGCCGTGACGGGCCGCGTTTCCGATGTAGTCCTTGCGCGCCTGGTCGCCCTCGGTGGTGATGACGAATTCCTGGGCGTCGACGTCGTAGCGCGCGATCGTGCCGAGCGCCTGGACGTTGGAGCCGTGCCCGGTCTCGGTCATCGCGAAGCAGCCCATCAGCTCCCCGGTGATCAGATCGGGCAGATAGGCGTCGTGGTGGCGCTCGGTGCCCAGATGCAGGATGGCCCCGCCGAAGAGCCCGAACTGCACCCCGACCTTCACCAGGACCGACAGATCACCGAAGGCGAGCGTCTCGAACGCGGCGATCGACGCCCCCACGTCGCCGCCCCCGCCGTACCGCTTCGGGAAACCCATGCCGGTCTGGCCCGTCGCCGCCATCTCGACCACGAGGTCACGCACCCGCTCGCGGTACGCGTCGATGTCGAGCTCGTCGGCCTCCTCCAGCACCGAGGCGTGCGTCACCAGGTTGGCCCGGACCAGGTCGCGGACCTCGGCGTACTCGCCGTCGAGCAGCTCGGTCAGCGCCCGGACGTCGAGCTCCGGCTGTACGTATCCGCCGGTCGCGGGCGGTGTTCTGTCAGTGGTCATACCGATTCGCTACCCCGCCCGGAGACGATCAAGCAGTTCGCTGTCCCGGTCAGCCCTGTCCGGCGGGCGGATCTGCCAGGATGCCTTCGAGCAGCCCCATGGCCTGGCCGACCTCGATGAGACAGCCGCGGATGGGAAGCACCTCCCATGGTGGGCCACCGGGCCGATCCCCGAAAGACGATCATGAACAGGGCGGGGCCGCTGCGCTGAAGAAGCCCCGGACCGCCCCCTGCGGCCGCGGCCTTCGCGCCGCTCGCCGTCGTCACCGCCGGAGGCGGGGGTGAACGGCGCGTCGCGGGGGGCGTGAGTACGTCAGGGCAGTGCTCCGTTCGCCATCCCTCGCGCCCTGCCGGAGGCTCACGTGGCGCGGCGAGGATGAGCCGACCGCACAAGATCCCGCTACTCCGCACCCCGGCCGTTCGGCCGGAGGGCCCGCGGTGGAAGGAGTCCACGTTGCTG
Organism: Streptomyces sp. NPDC058375; assembly: GCF_042723425.1. NCBI lineage: Bacteria > Bacillati > Actinomycetota > Actinomycetes > Kitasatosporales > Streptomycetaceae > Streptomyces > Streptomyces sp. NPDC058375. The sequence goes on from NZ_JBHXJG010000019.1 coordinate 43,315, forward strand.
CTGCTCATCTCCCCGGACGGCGTCGAAGAAGCTCTCGCGTGTGCGAAGGCGGCGGACCATCTCGACATCGTCGACGTCAAGAAGCCCGACGAGGGCTCGCTCGGCGCGAACTTCCCCTGGGTCATCAGGGAGATCCGCGGTGCGGTCCCGGCGGACAAGCCGGTGTCGGCGACGGTCGGAGACGTACCGTACAAGCCCGGCACGGTGGCGCAGGCGGCGCTCGGCGCGGCGGTCTCCGGAGCCACCTACATCAAGGTCGGCCTCTACGGGTGCACGACGCCCGACCAGGCCATCGAGGTGATGCGCGGAGTGGTCCGGGCCGTGAAGGATTTCCGGCCGGACGCGTTCGTCGTCGCCTCGGGCTATGCCGACGCCCACCGGATCGGCTGCGTGAGCCCGCTCGCGCTGCCCGACATCGCCCGGCGCTCCGGCTCCGACGCGGCCATGCTCGACACCGCGATCAAGGACGGCACCCGGCTGTTCGACCACGTGTCGCCCGAGGCCTGTGCGGAGTTCGTCCGGCTGGCCCATGACGCCGGGCTGCTCGCCGCGCTCGCGGGCAGTGTGAAGCGGGAGGACCTGGCCACGCTGACGCGGATCGGGACGGACATCGTCGGCGTACGCGGGGCGGTCTGCGAGGGGGGCGACCGCAACTCCGGACGGATCCAGCCCCGGTTGGTGGCCGAGTTCCGGGCGGAGATGGACCGGCACGCCCGGGAGTACGCGGCGACCCCGGCCGCGAGCTGACCGCCGGCGTGGCGCCGTATCAGGCCGGCCCGGACCCGGCGTCCCACGGTGAGCGTTTCGCCGTGCTCGACCCGGCGACGGGCGAGGCGTTCGACGAGGCTCCCGACCAGCGGGCCCAGGAGCTGGACGCGGTGGTCCACCGGGCGCACGAGGCCTGGCGGAGCTGGCGGGCGGACCCTGACGCCCGCGCCGCGGCCCTGCTCGCGTCGGCCGACGCCGTGGAGGCCGCCGGGGCACAGCTCGCTCCCCTGCTCACCCGTGAGCAGGGGAAACCCCTGACCGAGTCGTACGCGGAGATCGCCCGTACGGCGGCTCGCCTGCGCCACTTCGCCGACATGGCCGCCGAGGTCCGGACGATCGCGGACGGCCGGCCGGTGCGCAGCGAGATCCGCTGGCGGTCGCTCGGGCCCGTCGCCGCCATCGTCCCGTGGAACTTCCCGCTCCAGCTCGCCTCGGCGAAGTTCGCGCCCGCGCTGGCCGCGGGAAACACGGTGGTGCTCAAGCCCTCCCCCTTCACGCCGCTGGCCACCCGGTTGCTGGGGTCCGTCCTGTCCGACGCCCTGCCGGAGGGCGTGCTGACGATCGTCACCGGCCGCGAACCCCTGGGCGCGCTGCTCGCCTCCCACCCGGGGATCCGTCATGTGACCTTCACGGGTTCGGTCCCCACCGGGCGGGCCGTCGCGGCGGGCGCGGCGTCCGGCCTCGCCCGGGTCACCCTGGAGCTGGGCGGCAACGACGCCGCGATCCTGCTGGACGACGTGGACGTGGAGCGGATCGCGGACCGGCTGTTCTGGGCGGCGTTCCGCAACTGCGGGCAGGTCTGCATGGCGGTGAAGCGCGTCTACGCCCCGGCCCGTCTCCACGACCGGGTGGTGGAGGCCCTGGCGGAACGGGCGAAGGCGGTGGTCGTGGGGGCGGGCCTCGACCCGGGTACGGAGCTGGGGCCGCTCAACAACGCCGCCCAGCTGGCCCGGGTGGAGCGGTACACGACGAGGGCCCTCGCGGACGGGGCCAGGGCTGCGGCGGGCGGTCATCGGCTGGACCGGCCGGGCTGGTTCCACGCCCCGACCGTCCTGACCGATGTCCCGACCGACAGCCCGGTGGTGACGGAGGAGCAGTTCGGTCCGGTCCTGCCGGTGCTGCCGTACGGGAGCGTCGATGAGGCCGTCGAGGCGGCCAACGCCACCCGCTTCGGACTGGGCGGCTCGGTGTGGGCCGCCGACCTGGACCGGGCCGAGGCGGTGGCCGACCGCCTGGAGTGCGGGACCGCGTGGATCAACCACCACGCCGAACTCTCCCTCGCCCAGCCCTTCGCCGGGGTCAAGGAGAGCGGCGTCGGCGTCGCGGGCGGGTCGTGGGGGCTGTACGGCAACCTCAGCCCCTTCGTCGTACACCGCCCCCGGGAGGCCCGGCCGTGAGGTTCGACGCCGCGGTACTGCGCTCGTACGAGGACCCGTTCGCCGTCGAGGAGGTGATCCTGGACGCGGGCCCGGCCGACGGCGAGATCCTGGTCCGCGTCGCGGGCTGCGGCATGTGCCGGACCGATCTCGCGGTCCGGCGCTCGGCGGGGCGCTCACCGCTGCCGGCGGTGCTCGGCCACGAAGGGTCCGGGGTGGTGGTGGAGACGGGCGGCCCGGACACCGGGCTGAGCCCCGGCGACCACGTCGTGCTGAGCTTCGACTCCTGCGGGCGCTGCCGGAGTTGCCTCGGCGCGGCCCCCGCCTACTGCGACACGTTCGCCGCGCTCAACCTCTTCGGGGGACGCGCCGAGAACGCGGCCCGGTTCACCGACGCGGCCGGGGGCGTTCTGGCGCCCCGGTGGTTTTGCCAGTCCTCGTTCGCCGCGTACGCGATGGTCCCGGCCCGCAACGCCGTACGGGTAGACCCCTCGCTCCCCCTCGAACTGCTCGGGCCGCTCGGCTGCGGCTTCCTCACCGGTGCCGGAGCAGTGCTCAACTCCTTCGGCGCGGGCCCCGGCGACACCGTCGTGGTCTTCGGCGCCGGGGCGGTGGGCCTGGCGGCGGTCATGGCGGCCACCGCCGCCGGGGCGGTCGCCGTGGCGGTCGACCGGCACCCCGAACGACTGACGCTCGCCGAGAAGCTGAACGCGATCCCGGTGCACGCCGCCTCGGGCGACCTGCCCGGCCGGGTCCAGCGGCTGACCGGGGGCGGCGCGCAGTACGCCATCGACACCACGGGCTCCACCCGGATCATCAACGACGCGCTCCGGTCGCTGCGCCCGAGGGGCCACCTCGGCCTGGTCGCCCGGCTGCACACCGATCTCCCGCTGGAACCGGGAACCCTGGACCGGGGCCGGAGGATCTCCCACATCTGCGAGGGGGACGCGGTCCCGGCCCTGATGATCCCCCGGCTGACCGGGCTGTGGCAGGCCGGGCGGTTCCCCTTCGACCAGCTGATCCGTACGTACCCGCTCTCCGACATCAACGAGGCCGAAGCCGACTGCGAGGCGGGCCGCGTGGTGAAGCCGGTCCTGATTCCGTAAGCCGCACGAATTTCGCTCGTCAAGGGAGTGCACATGGTCGACACAGCACATCGGGACACCGAGGGCACCGGAGTGGAGGGCGTGGCAGGAGGGGTCGGCGTGACCGCTCTGCTGGTCGCGGCGGCGCGGGCCATCGAGACCCACCGCCCCGACAGCCTGGCCCAGGACGTCTACGCGGAGCACTTCGTACGCGCGGCCCCGGCGTCCGCGGACTGGCCGGTCCATCCGCGGGAGGTCCCGGACGGGGACGCGAACCCGCTGTGGGGACGGTTCGCCCGGTATTTCGGGCTGCGGACGCGTGTCCTCGACGACTTCCTCCTCCGGTCGGTCCATGCCCGAAACGCCCGCCAAGTGGTCCTGGTCGGGGCGGGGTTGGACGCGCGGGCATTCCGGCTCGACTGGCCTCCCGGCTGCGTGATCTTCGAGATCGACCGGGAGGAGGTGCTGGCCTTCAAGCACCGGGTGCTCGGCGGCATTTCGGCCACCCCGAAGGCGGCGCGCGTACCGGTCCCGATGGACCTCCGCGCCGACTGGGCCGGCGCCCTGCCGCACGCCGGCTTCGACCCGGCCGCGCCGAGCGTCTGGCTGGTCGAGGGGCTGCTGTTCTACCTGCCGCCGGCCGCCGAGACCTACCTCATCGACACGGTGGAGGGGCTGAGCGCCGGGGGAAGCGCGCTGGCCTTCGAGGTCAAGCTGGAGAAGGACCTGCTGGAGTACCGCGACAGCCCGCTGTACACGGCCACGAGGGACCGGATCGGCATCGACCTGCTGGACCTCTTCGACCTGGACCCCCGCCCCGACTCCGCGGGCCGTCTGGCGGACCGGGGCTGGTCCACCTCGGTCCACACCCCCTTCGACTTCACCCGCCTGCACGGCCGCGGCCCCCTGCCCGAGCCGAACGACGCGCTGGCGGGCAACCGATGGGTGTTCGCGGACAAGCCGCGTCCGGGGGGTGCCGCAGGCGGGGCGTGAGTTCTGGCATTCGGAGGACTTCCCGTTGCTCGAATCGATGTTTTCCAGCCACAGGGATACGGTGAATACTGGCCATTTCGGCGCAGATCAACGTCCCGGCGACCGGGTTTCCGGAGAACGGAAAACCATCGTCCCCATGGTGCGATCCCAGGAGGAATGATGACCGAGCACGACGCGAGCGGCGACGAAGGACCTGCGGACGGCGGAGCGGCGGGCACGCCCGGCGTCCACGACGGAGGGGCGGACGGCGGAGCCGAGGGGCCCGCGGACGGCGGAGCGGCCGGTACGCCCGGCGTCCACGACGGCGGAGCCGATGG